>NZ_WFVX01000072.1:0-22220 GCF_015491435.1 Thermosulfurimonas sp. | reverse complement strand
GTTCTTTCCGTATTCCGTAACGGGAAAAGTCCACCAGACAGCCGCTTCCCAGGTCCTCCACCACCGGAAGACCGTATTTATGGGCCAACTCGGCCAGTTCCGCTCCGGAAACCTCTTTGGTGAATCCCACCAGGGCGTAATTGCTCTTGTGGACCTTCATCAACAGAGCCGTATCCTCGTTCAGGGCCTTTTCGTAATCGCGAAGATGGGTACGGTTGGTGGTGCCCACCTCTCGCAAACGGCAACCCGCCCAGGCCATAACCTCGGGCATCCGGAAAGAGCCCCCTATCTCTACCAGTTCCCCCCGGGAGACCACTACTTCCTTCCCCCGGGCCAGGGTGTTCAGGGTGATGAGGACCGCTGCGGCGTTGTTGTTTACCACCAGGGCCGCCTCGGCTCCGGTAAGTTCACGGAGCAGTTCTTCCACGTGTTCATAACGACTCCCTCGCCGCCCCTCCGAGAGACGATATTCCAGATTGGAATACCCCCGGGCCACGGAAAGGATGGCTTCAAGGGCCTCCTCGGCCAGAGGAGCCCGCCCCAGATTGGTGTGCACCACCACCCCGGTGGCGTTCAGGACCGGGCGCAGGCTGGGGCGCAGGACCTCCTCCAGGCTCTCCTCGGCGACCTTGCGAATGATCTCCGCAGACAATTCCCGGAGACGCCCGGCCAGGATCTCCCGACGCAGGCCTTCGGTGGCCTTTCGGGCCGCCCGGGTGTAAAAGACGGCCGGATGCCCCGGATGTCTTCGGGCCAGCTCCTCGGCCACCAGATGAACCGCCGGTATCTGGGAAAGGAGTCTTTCCTTTTCGGCCATATTCACTACTCTTATACCATGCGTTGGCCGGTTCGTCTTCTCCTATTGGCTCCCGGCCCCTTGCGTTATCCCTTCATCCGGGAGGGGCTGGATTTTTATGCTCAACGCCTTCGTCCGTATCTCCACTTCGAAACCCTTTTCCCCAAGGCTTCGGGAGGACCGGAAAAGGAGGGACGGATCCTGAAAAGACATTTGTCCCCCGGGGACTATCTGGTGGCCCTTACGGAAAGGGGGAAGCTCTTTTCCACCCGGGAGTTTGCCAGCTGGCTGGAGAATCTCCTTCCGTCCCGGCGTCGTATCACGGTGCTGGCCGGTGGCCCCGAGGGACTGTGTCCGGAACTTCTTTCCGCTTCCCATTTTCAACTTTCCCTTTCTCCTCTTACCTTTCATCACGAGCTGGCCCTGCTGGTCTTTGCGGAGACCCTCTATCGGGCCCTTACCCTTCTTTCCGGACATCCCTATCATCGGGACTGATTGGAAAGGGGGCTCCCGGATGCTAATCTATGTATAAAAAGAATTCCGGTAAGGAGGCCGAGATGTCCAGAAGGAATCTGATCCTAACCTGGGTCCTTTTTCTCTTTTTTGCGGGTTGCACCACCCTGGGGCAGGGGCATAAGGCACCGGTAACCAAGGCCCCTGCTCCCCGGCCGGTGCTGATTACCACCGATTTTCCGGATATTGTCCTTCCCAGCGAGATGAAGATAGATCAGGATCAGAGCCTGGTGGTGAAGACTCCCACCTATGTAGGGGGGTTTCTGGTGGCCCGGGGTCGGGTGACCGCGGATTCCCTGATCAAGTTTTTTGAAAGACAGCTGGCGGCCCGGGGGTGGCATCAGATGGGAAGTATCCGCTATCGACACATCCTGCTGGCTTTCCGCCGTCCCAACGGGAGTTGTTTCATCTACATCAAGGAAACCACTCTGGGAAGTGTGGAGATAAAGATCTGGGCCAGCGAGAGCCTGGAGACTCCTCCTTCCTCCACCACCGCGTACTGATGCTCTCCGGACGGCGGATTATCCTCGGGGTCTGCGGGGGTATTGCCGCTTACAAGGCGGCGCTACTGGCCCGTCTCCTGCGAAAGGAGGGGGCGGAGGTAAAGGTAGTTCTCACCACCGGGGCCGAGGCCTTTGTTACTCCGCTTCTTTTCGAGGCCCTGGTTAGGGATCGGTGTTTTACCCAGCGGGACTTTCTGGCCCCCCAGGGAGGATTTATCCCCCATACCGACCTGGCAGCCTGGGCCGAAGCCATCGTGGTGGCTCCGGCTACGGCCTCCTTTCTCTCCAAACTGGCCCGGGGGGAACCCTCGGATCTTCTGATCGCGGTTATCCTGGCCTCTCAGGTTCCGGTATTGCTTGCTCCGGCTATGAACACCCATATGTTCAAACATCCGGCCACCCAGGAAAACCTGGAACGCCTTCGGAGCTTCGGTTATCATATCGTGCCTCCGGGGGAAGGAACTCTGGCCTGCGGGGAAGAGGGGCCCGGACGGATGCCCGAGCCCGAGGACTTGCTCCTGGAAGTGGAAAAGCTGTTGACTCCCTCCCTTCTTTCCGGACGACGGGTCCTCATCACCGGGGGGTCCACCCGGGAACCCCTGGATGCGGTGCGTTTCATCTCCAATCCTTCTTCCGGGCGCATGGCGGTGGCCCTATCCCGGGCGGCGCTCATCCTGGGAGCCGAGGTCCATCTGGTGCACGGCCCGCTATCCGTTTCTCCTCCGCCTGGCGTTAAGACCTACGCGGTAACCACCGCCCGAGAAATGCTTCAGGTGGCCGGGGAGATCTTCCCGGAAGCGGATCTGGTGGTTTTCGCCGCTGCGGTCTGCGATCTGGCCCCGGCGGAAGTCTTATCCGGAAAGATCCCCAAGGAAAACCTTCCGGAGAAGATCTCTCTTGTTCCCACCCCGGATATTGCCCGGGAACTCAACGCCCGCAAACGCCCCCATCAGGTAAGCATCGGATTTGCCCTGGAGGAGCCCTCTCAGCTTCTTCTACGGGCCCGGAAAAAGCTCCTGGATAAAGGATTCGATCTGGTAGCAGCCAATCCCCTTTCGGCTTTCGAGGCCCGGGAGACCGAAATCTTTCTCCTGGGAAAACATCTATCCGAACCCCTGAGACTGTTCGGTCCCAAGGAGAAGGTGGCTTTCGGGATTCTCAAGGAGGGTGCCCGTGTCCTGTCCGGAAAGGCTTAAGCGTCTTCGAAGCTGGCTCAAACGCAAGGGTGGAGGAGGGTTCTTGGTTTCCTCTCCGGAAAACCGGCGCTATCTTTCGGGTTTCAAGGCCCAGGATGTGAGTCTCAAGGAGACAGCGGGGTTGCTCCTGGTTACCCCGGCTGAGGCCTTCATCCTTACCGACCCTCGCTATCAGGAAGAGGCCCGGGAACTCCGAGATTTTGAAGCCCTCATCTACCGCAGGAGTCTCATCCAGACCCTGGCTGCCCTGATACGGAGGCTGGGACTTCGTCAGCTCTTTTACGAGGAGAACTTCATCTCCTGCGGAAGGATGGAGGCCCTGCGGCGGGCCCTGCCGGAGGTGCGCTTTCGGGGGGTATCCGGGGTGATCGAAAGATGGCGGGAGATAAAGTCTCCGGAGGAGATCCTCCTTATCCGGGAGGCCGAGGCCCGGGCGCGCAAGATCCTTCGGATCGTGGAACAGGAAATCCATCCGGGAATCTCGGAAAAGAGGATGGCCTGGCGCATCCTGGAACTCTGTCATCACCTGGGAGACGGGCCTTCTTTCCCTCCGATTGTGGCCGGAGGCCCCAATGCCGCGCGTCCTCATGCCGAACCCACCGATCGTCTTCTCCGGGAAGGGGAAGCGGTGATCGTGGATCTCGGGGTGCGATATAAGGGTTATTGTTCGGATCTGACCCGGACTTTCTTCCTGGGGCAGGTCCCGGAAAGGCTGCGGGAGGCTCTGCATCTGGTACGCAAGGCCCAAGAGAAGGCGCGCCCTTTTCTCAAACCCGGTCTTCCTATAGCTCAGGCGGATCGCCGGGTGCGACAGTTTTTCCAGCAGGCCGGGGTGCTTCAACACTATCTTCACGCCCTGGGACACGGAGTCGGTCTGGAGGTTCACGAGGCCCCTTCGGTTTCCTATCGCAGTAGGCGTACCTTCCGGGCCGGACAGGTCATAACCCTGGAGCCGGGATTGTATTTTCAGGACCTGGGAGGGGTGAGGGAGGAGGAGATGGTGTATCTCCTTAACCCCGGAGAGCCTCTACCACCGCTACCGGAGGCCTGATCTCCAGCCCCAGACAGGAGGCAATCTCTCCGAAGGTGTCCAGGACCTTTTCAGCGAGGGCCGCTATGGTCTCCAGGGAAAGCCGAAGCAGAGGGGCTTCGGCCTTTAATTCCTCCAGGGCCTGAGGCGTGGTTACCGAAGGGATCTTGGAGGCCAGGGCCACCGCTCCGATGGGGGTCTCCAGGAATCCCATTTCGGCGATCTGGACCAGGGAATGGGTGTGTAACCCCACGCAACAGACCAGCACATCCGGAAGCTTCCAGCTACGGAGCACCCAGGCCCCGGCCTGGGCGTGATCCCAGGAGAGCATTTCTCTTTCCACTTCGTGGAGGGATCGGGAGCGGTCGGCCTGCCAGGTTTCATAAACCCGGCGATATCCCTCGTACCAGTTGGTTAGAAGCACCGGAAGGGCCACGTCCTCCAGCAGGGCCCCGGAGAAGGCTTCCTCTGGCTGGAAGCCACGGTGTCGAGCTACCTCCCGGGCGAAAAGGGCCCGGAACAGGGAGTCCTCCCAGAAGACCGCAATATCGAAGCCTTCCCGGTGGGGGTCTTTTATGGTTTGAACCACTCCGTAGGAAAGGACCAGACTCTTGATCTCTTTAAGCCCCAGCAGGGTGGTGGCCTCCCGGATGCTGGTGATGGAACGGGAAAGCCCGAAGAAGGCCGAATTGACCAGTTTGAGGACCTGGGCCGCCAGGGCCGGGTCTTTCTCTATAAGAGGGGCCACCTCAGCCGGAGTGACCTCCGGATGGGAGAGACGATCCAGGACCCGGGCCACCACCTCGGGCAGGGGCGGTGGAGAGAAATCCTTGAAAATGCGAACAAAATCTCCGGTAAGGAGGGTGGCGTACTGGGAAAATTTTTTAAATATCCGGAACATGCTAGTATATAACCATGCCTGGTTTTTTGTGGCAACTGGCTAAACTCTCGCGTTTGCGCTTTTTCTATCTGGCCACCCGGGGCAAGACGCAGCGTCTGACCGCCCTCTATGTCTTGATCGCCAGTTTCGTAAGTCTGAGCACCCTGGGGGCGGTGGCTTATTTTTTGAAATGGTCCCTCCTTTTTCCGGTGCTGGGTCCCACGGCCTTCCTGATCTTTTATTCCCCGGCCCGGTCCATGTCCTGGCCCCGCAATTGTATTCTGGGACATCTCTCGGCCCTTATCTGCGGTTTGGCGGCCTACCTTATCCTTGCCCGCTTTTTCCCTCAGGCCCTTTCTCACCGGGGATTACCCCTGCTTCAGGCCCTTTTCGCCAGCGGAGCCATGGCCCTGGCGGCCCTGGTTATGGTCTCCTTCCGGATCCTGCATCCCCCGGCAGCCTCTACGGCCATGCTCGCCGCCACCGGCTACTTTGACAGCCTGGAAAGGATGGCCGGTTTGATCCTGGCCCTGTTTCTCCTTTCCGCAGAGGGGGTCCTTTTACACCGGCTGGCCGGCATTGTGTATCCCTGGTGGAGGGAAAAGGGAGGAGGGGAGGAACCCCCCATTCGCACCAAACTGGGGGATCTGGGAGAGAGTACCTCTACGGATCCCATGGCCCGGCTGGCACATCAGCTCACCACCCGCCGAAAATAAAAAAGGGGGGCATCTGCCCCCCTCACGCAGGAACTTCCTTCTCAGGACTTACTTCATTTCTTCAAAGTCGGCGTCGATTACTTCGTCTCCGCCGCCCTTCTTCTCCTCACCGCCGGTGGGACCGGTGGTCCCTGTTCCGGTGCCGGACTGCGTGCTTCCGGTCTGCTTATAAACCATCTCCGCCAGGCGATAGGAGACCCGGGTGAGTTCATCCGTAGCCCGACGGATGGCCTCGGGATCGGTACCCTCCATGGCCTTGCGCAGTTCGGCGATCTTTTCCTCCACCTCCTTACGCAGGTCTTCGGGGACCTTGTCCCCCAGATCCCGCAGGGACTTCTCGGTGGAGTAAATGAGGCTGTCGGCCTGGTTGCGGGCCTCGGCCAGCTCCCTGCGCCGGCGATCTTCTTCGGCGTGGGCCTCGGCCTCCTTGATGATCCGCTGGATCTCCTCCTCGGAGAGACCGGAGGAGGGCTTCACCACGATGGACTGTTCCTTCCCGGTTCCGAGATCCTTGGCGGTGACATGGAGGATCCCGTCGGCATCAATGTCGAAGGTCACCTCGATCTGCGGGACCCCCCGCGGCGCCGGAGGAATACCCACCAGTTCGAAGCGGGCAATACTTTTGTTGTCCGCGGCCATGGGGCGCTCGCCCTGGAGTACATGGATGGTTACCGAGGTCTGATTGTCCGCCGCGGTGGTGAAGATCTGGCTCTTCCGGGTGGGAATGGTGGTGCCCCGGGGGATGATCACCGTAAAGACCCCACCCAGGGTCTCGATCCCCAGGGAAAGCGGGGTTACATCGAGCAGCAATACGTCCTTGACCTCCCCTTTGAGCACCCCGGCCTGGATGGCCGCGCCCATGGCCACCACCTCGTCGGGGTTCACTCCCTTGACCGGATCCTTGCCGAAGATTTCCTTAACCTTCTGCTGCACCCGGGGCATCCGGGTCATACCCCCCACCAGGATCACCTCGTCGATATCCTGGGGGGTGATCCCGGCGTCTTTCATGGCGATGCGACAGGGTTCCTCCAGACGATCGATGAGGTCCTCCACCAGGGCCTCGAGTTTGGCCCGGGTGAGCTTCATGACCAGGTGTTTGGGCCCGGAGGCGTCGGCCGTGATAAAGGGAAGGTTGATCTCTGTTTCCGTAACCGTGGAAAGCTCGATCTTGGCCTTCTCCGCGGCCTCCTTGAGGCGCTGGAGGGCCATGCGATCCTGACGCAGATCGATCCCGTGTTCCTTCTTGAATTCCTCGGCGATATAATCCACGATGCGCATATCGAAGTCCTCACCGCCGAGGAAGGTGTCGCCGGAGGTGGATTTGACCTCAAAGACCCCCTCGCCGATCTCCAGGATGGAGATATCGAAGGTTCCGCCTCCCAGGTCAAAGACCGCCACCGTGCCTTCCTTCTTCTTGTCCAGTCCGTAGGCCAGGCAGGCCGCGGTGGGCTCGTTTATGATACGGAGCACATTGAGCCCGGCGATCCGGCCGGCGTCCTTGGTGGCCTGCCGCTGACTATCGTCGAAATAGGCCGGGACGGTAATCACCACATCCTTTACCGGCTGGCCCAGGTATTCCTCCAGGTCCTCTTTGATCTTGCGCAGCACCATGGCCGAGATCTCGGGAGGGCTGTATCGCTTACCCCTTACCTCCACGTGGGCATCTCCGTTGGGGGCCTTTACGATCTTGTAGGGTACCCGCTTGGCCCATTCCTGGACCACCGGGTCGTCGTACTTGCGCCCCATCAGGCGTTTGATGCCGAAGATGGTGTTTTCGGCGTTGGTAATGGCCTGGCGCTTGGCCAGCAGCCCCACCAGGATTTCACCGCTTTCCTGAAAGGCCACCACCGAGGGGGTGGTCCTGGTCCCTTCACGATTGGGGATGACCTCGGGTTCACCGCCCTTGAGGATGGCCGCGCACGAGTTAGTGGTGCCCAGATCGATGCCCACAATGGGACCGGTGGCTTTTTCCTTCTCCGCCATTTTCCTTTACCTCCTACTGAGATTTATGCTCTTGCGAGGCGTCGCTCGACGCCTCCTGAGTTTCGGAATCGGATTCTTTTTTGCGGGAGGGTCGGGTGGCTACGGCTACCAGGGCCGGTCGGAGTACCCGGTCGTGAAGCCTATATCCCTTTTGATAAACCCTCACCACCGTGCCCTCCGGATGTTCTTCGGTCTCCTCCACGTGCAGGGCCTCATGGTGGTGAGGATTGAAGGCCTCTCCCAGGGCCACCTCAAACTGCTGGAGCCCGAATTTTTCCATGGTGTTGATAAGGCCTTTCAGGGTAAGGGCCACCCCTTCGATGAGGGCCTTGGTCTCACCGGATTGCTCCGCTGCCTCTAACGCCCGCTCCAGGTTGTCTATGGAGGGCAAAAGTTCCCTGAAGACCTGCTCCAGGGCATACTTGTAGAATTCTTCCTTTTCCCGTTTGACCGTCTTTTTAAGATTTTCCATCTCTGCCGCATAGCGCAGGGCCCTTTCCTTCCACACCTTAAGCTCCTCCTGGAGCTTCTCCCACTCTTCCGGGGAGACCTCCAGGCGTTCTTCCTTTGCCTCCTGGGCGGCCTGGGAGCGCGTCGTATCCTTTTCCTCTTTAACTTCCTCGGGTTTAGGAGTTACCGGGATCATAGGCCTCCTCGCTTTGTCCGGATCTTTTCGCCAAAAAGAAGTTAAGTTCAGGAGGATAACTTGTCCAGTCTGCGGGAGAGTTCGCGGGCGGTGAAATCTACCAGGGGGAGGAGCCGGGAATAAGCCATGCGTACCGGGCCCACGATGGCCACCCCTCCCACCGGGGTTTCCCGGTAGGTGTAGGAGGCCACGATGGCCCCGCAATGTTTAAAGGGACAGGCGGTTCCGGGTTCCCCGATCAGCACCTGAGGGGTGGAGGCCTCCAGACAGCGATCGATAAGCTGTAGGAGAAGATTTTTTTCCTCAAAAGCCCGCAGGATTTCCTTGAGACGCGAAAGATCCTGAAACTCCGGAAGATCCAGCAGACGATTCAGCCCCTCCACCAGCGGTTCCTCTCCCTCTTCCGAGAGGGTAGTCAGAAAGTGTTCCAGAAACTCCTTTTCGCTTTCGAGCTCCGAGGAAATCACCTCCCGCACCTCCTGAAGGGTCAACCCGGGCAGACGGCGATTCAACAGGCGGGCCAGTTTTTCGATCTCCCGGACCGGGAACTCCTCGGGAACATTGAAGACGCGATGAATGACCATTCCCGAGGCGCTTACCGCTACCGCCAGGATTACTCCCGGGGAAAGGGGGACAAAATCCAGTTTTACCAGTTTCTCGAATTCCAGTTTGGGGGTGGTGACAATCACCGGAAAACCGGAGAGATCCGAAAGGATGTTGCTTACCGCGCGAAGCAACTCCCCCCAGCTCTGTCCTAACTCCTTTTCCGAGAGACGGGCCTCAATGAGGTGAGTGGTCTCGCGGGGAAGGGGTTCGGGTTCAAGGAGGTGTTCCACGTAATAGCGAAATCCCTCCTCGGTGGGAATGCGCCCGGCTGAGGTGTGAGGTTGGGTGAGGAGCCCCAGATCCTCCAGATCGGCCATGACGTTGCGAATGGTAGCCGGGGAGAGCGGCGGACGGAAACGTTTGGCCACGGTCCGGGATCCCACCGGGGCCGCGGTTTCAATATATTCCTCGGTTACCAGAGCCAGAACCTGTTCCTGTCGTTCGGTAAGCCGATAAACATCGCGCATTTCTATAAAAACTATCTTCTCTCCCTCTTTCTCTGTCAAGGGACCAATCGAGGGTGGAAGGGGGCACGACCGCGGAAGCGGGTTGACAAAGGGGAGGGAGTGTTTTTTAGTAAAGAGGCCGTAATTCTGGAAAGGGGTTGAGGTTATGGATATTTTTACGCCGCAAACACCCATGCCTACCAGGGAGGAGGCTCTGGCTCAACGGGAATGGTACGTGGTGGATGCTTCGGGGAAGGTGTTGGGGCGTCTGGCCAGCGAGATTGCCAAACGTCTGCGGGGCAAACACAAACCTCACTTTGCGCCCCATCTGGATCTGGGAGATTTTATCGTGGTGGTTAACGCGAAAAAGATAAAACTCACCGGCAAGAAATGGGATCAGAAGGTCTATTGGAGGCATTCCGGCTACATGGGAGGCCTTAAACTGAGGACCGCCCGGCAGATGCTGGAGACCAAACCCGAGGAGCTGGTGCGGCTGGCGGTAAAACGGATGCTTCCCAAGAATCGTTTGGGACGCAAGTTGCTCAAGAAGCTCAAGGTTTACGCCGGTCCGGAACACCCTCATCAGGCCCAGAATCCCAAACCCCTTGAACTCTAGGAGGTGATTCGGTTATGGCTGAGACCCAGGAGAGATATTATGCCACCGGAAAGCGCAAGACCGCTATTGCCCGGGTATGGATTACTCCGGGAAGCGGCAGGATAGTGGTTAATCAGAAGGATTTTGACGAATATTTTTACGATCATATCGTGGCCCGGTACATCGTGGAGCAGCCTTTCCGGCTTACCGGAACCGAGGGCAAGTTTGATGTATATTGTACGGTAAAGGGCGGGGGTAAGAACGCGCAGGCCGAGGCTATTCGTCACGGCATTGCCAAGGCCCTGACCGCCTATCACCCCGATTACAGGCCTCCCCTGAAAAAGGCCGGGCTGCTTACCCGGGATGCCCGGGTCAAAGAGCGCAAGAAGTACGGTCTGCGGGGGGCCCGCCGCGGTCAGCAGTACTCCAAACGGTAATCACCTTCCCTCAGGGGGCGATGCCCATGGTTCGGGTGGCCGTGGTAGGGGCCACAGGATATACGGGTCTGGAGTTATTGCGGCTTTCCGGCGGCCACCCGGAGATAAAAGTCGTCCTGGCCACCTCCCGGCGCGAGGCTGGTAAGACTTTATCCGCCTACTGGGGTTTCTCTCCTCTGCCTTACGAACTGGAGATGGTCCCTCCGGATCCGGCGAGGATCGCTTCCGAGGCCGAGGTGGCCTTTCTCTGTGTTCCCCACGGCACCGCCCAGGAGATGGCGGCGGAACTTCTGAAAAAGGGCCTGAGGGTGATTGATCTTTCAGCGGATTTTCGTCTGCCGGATCCCGCGGTTTATGAAACCTGGTACGAGGTTCCCCATCGCTACCCGGAACTTCTAGGGGAAGCGGTTTACGGGTTGAGTGAGATCTATGGCCAGAATCTGCGCCGGGCCCGTCTGGTGGCCAATCCCGGCTGTTATCCCACGGCGGCTCTGTTACCCCTTTTGCCTTTGCTCCGGGAGGGGCTGATCGAAGCCCGGGATATTATTATTGACGCTAAAAGCGGGGTTTCCGGAGCCGGACGCAAGGCCGAGGTATCGCTCTCCTTCTGTGAGGTGAACGAGGATTTCCGGGCTTATCGGGTGGCGGCCCATCGACACACTCCGGAGATAGAAGCCCAGCTTGCCCGGGCCGCGGGTAGGGAAGTTCGGGTGATCTTTACCCCTCACCTTACGCCCATGCAGCGGGGCATTCTGGCCACCATCTACGTCTATCCCCGGGAAGGGGAGGAGCGAATCCATGAATTCCTGAGAGAATTTTACGCCTCCAGTCCCTTTGTGGAGGTGCTTCCCCGGGGGAGGTTTCCCCGGGTAGCCGCGGTCCGGGGCACCAATCTCTGCCAGGTGGGCCTTAAGCTCGATCCCCGCACCGGGCGTTTGCTCCTCTTTTCCGCCATCGATAATCTGATCAAAGGGGCCAGCGGTCAGGCCCTGCAAAATCTGAACCTGATGTACGGTTTTCCGGAAGACCTGGGGCTCCCCCGGAGTCCGGTTTTTCCCTGAATTATGCGCAATATTAAGCTGGTTATCGCTTACGACGGAACGAATTATCTGGGCTGGCAGCGTCAGAAGCAGGGTCCGACCATTCAGGGGGTTTTAGAGGATACGCTGCGTCAGATCCTGGGGCACAGGGTGAAACTTCGGGCCGCAGGGCGTACCGATGCCGGGGTTCATGCCCTGGGACAGGTGGCCCATTTCCATACCACCAGTAAGCGCGATTTAGAGACCCTGTTTCGGGCCCTGAATGCCCTTCTTCCGCGGGATATCGCTATTCTTAGGGTGGAGGAGATGGATTTTCGTTTCCACGCCCAGCATCATGCCCTGCGTAAGACATATTTTTATCAGATCTACAACCATCCCATCCGTAATCCGGTCCTGAGGCTTTATTCCTGGTGGGTACCGGAACCCCTGGATCTGGAAGCCATGAAGGCCTGTTTGCCCTTCATTGTGGGAGAAAAAGACTTTGCCAGTTTTCGGAAGTCCGGGACCGATCTGAAGAGCACCGTGCGCACGGTTTATGAGGCCACCTTTAAACGGGCGGTGGGAATGGCCCATGTGCTTCGCTTTGAGATCACCGGGCGCGGATTTATGCGCTATATGGTACGCAATCTGGTGGGAGCCCTGGTGGAGGTGGGACGGGGAAGGCTTACCCCCGAGGATTTCCGGGCCATTCTGGAGGCCCGGGATCGTTCGGTGGCTCCTCCCCCGGCTCCGCCTCAGGGGCTCTTCCTTCGGGAGATAATTTACGATAAAAAATGGAAAGCGAGGGATTACGCCCCGAAGAGGTGCAAGTGATGAAGCTCTCCTCGAGGATTCGCCAGCTGAAACCCTCGGCCACTCTGGCGGTGGATGCCAAGGCCAAGGCCCTTCGGGCCCAGGGGGTGGACGTGCTCAATCTGTCGGCCGGAGAACCCGATTTTGATACCCCTGAACATATTCGGGAGGCCGCCAAACAGGCCCTGGATCAGGGTTTCACCCGTTATCTTCCCGCGGCGGGCCTTCCGGAACTGAGGGAGGCGGTATGTTTCCGTCTGGAGCAGGATTATGGCCTTAAATATCGGCCCGAGGAGGTGCTGATCACCTGCGGGGCCAAACAGGCCCTTTATAATCTGGCCCAGACCCTTCTTGATCCCGGGGACGAGGTGCTGATCTTTTCCCCTTACTGGGTTTCGTATCCCCCCATTGTGGAATTGGCCGGAGGGGTGCCGGTAATCGTAACCGGAAGACCGGAAAAGAATTTCGAACCCGAGCCCGAGGAGATCCTGGCGCGGGTAAGTGAGCGCACCCGCGGGGTTATCCTGAACAGTCCCTCCAATCCCACCGGCTGTATTTATTCCCGGGAGTTTTTGTCTGCGGTGGCGGAAATCGTGCGGCAGAAGGACCTCTGGGTTATAAGCGACGATATTTATGATCGACTGCGTTTTGACGGTCAGCCTCCGGAGAATATCCTTTCCGTGGCTCCGGATCTGCGTCCCCGGGTTCTGCTGGTGAACGGGGTTTCCAAGGCTTACGCCATGACCGGATGGCGTATCGGATGGGCGGTGGGTCCGGAAGAGATAATTAAAGCTGCGACCAAACTCCAGGGGCAGAGCACCTCCAACGCCACGGCCTTTGCCCAGAAGGCCGCGGTGGCGGCCCTTACCGGTCCTCAGGATTGTGTGGAAAGGATGCGGCGGGCCTTTGCCGAACGGGCGGAATTCCTGTATCAAGCCCTGAAGCAGATTCCCGGGGTGCATCCGGTTCGTCCTCAGGGGACCTTTTATCTCTTTGCGGATTTTTCCGGAATTTACGGCCGCAGGACCCCGTCCGGCCGGGAAATAAGGGATTCGGTATCCCTGGCCGAATATCTGCTTGAGGAGGCCCGGGTGGCGGCGGTCCCCGGGGTGGCCTTCGGTGAGGATCGGTTTCTACGGCTTTCTTTTGCTCAGGGCCTGGAGACCCTTCGGGAGGCCGTTTCCCGGATTCGCCAGGCCCTGGAAAAGCTGGCTCATGTCCCTTGATCAGGCCCTTATCCCTTTAGAGAGCATCATCTTCGCCCTCTCCGAGGCGCTGGACAGTGTAGATCCCAGGGTAGCCAAACATCAGATTCGGGTTTCCTATCTTACGCGTCTTCTGGGGCGTCAGCTCGGTTTTAAGGGCGCGGAGCTGGAAGCCCTGGTGATAGCCGCGGCCCTTCACGATCTGGGGCTCTTTACCTTCAAGGAAAAACAGCTGGCCTTTGACGAGATCCCCGGGGTCCTGGAAAAACACGCCCGGCTCGGCTATCAGATGCTCAGGAGATTTCCCTTTCTGCGTCGTTCGGCGGAATTCATCCTCTATCATCACACTCCCTGGAAGGAACTGGGCCGGGGCCCGGATTATTCCACCGCCCTGGGAGGCAACATTATCCACCTTGCGGACCGTATCGAGGTCCGGGCCCGGGTCCTTCGTCCGCTCCTTCTCTATGCCCCTTCGCTCCTGGAGGACCTGGGAGCCCTTAAGGAGGAATTCGCTCCGGAGCTACTGCAGGCCCTTCGGGAGCTGGGCGAAAAGGAACTCTTCTGGTTGAGACTGGAACGCCTCCGATCGGAAACGGAGGTAACCTTTCAGGTGGAATATTCCACCTATTTAACCTGTAGGGACCTGGTTTCTCTGGCGGCCCTGTTCGCCCTGGTGGTGGATTTGAAGAGTCCCTTCACCCGGATCCATTCCGCTGCGGTGGCTCGACTGGCGGTGTGGCTGGGAGAGGAGATGGGATTCAGGGATTACCTGCGGGATCAACTCCTGGTGGCGGGATATCTTCACGATCTGGGAAAACTTTCCGTGCCGGAGAGCATTCTGGACAAAGCCGGTCCTCTCACCCCTCAAGAATGGGCGGTAATGAAGGCTCATCCCTTTGTGACCTACCGGATTCTGGAAAGGATTCCCCATTTTGAGGTTATCAATCTCTGGGCTTCCTCGCACCACGAACGTCTGGACGGAAGGGGTTATCCGGCGCGACTTACCGCCCGGGAACTCTCCCTGGGGGCGCGGATCCTGGCGGTGGCCGATATTACCACCGCTCTTTTAGAGGATCGCCCCTATCGCCGGGGCATGCCCCCGGAGAAGGTCTCCCAAATATTGAACGATCTTTCCGGTTCGGCCCTGGACCCCCGGCTGGTGGCCCTGGTTATCCGCAACCTCGACCATGTAGGGTCCCTGATCCGGGAGGTTCAGGAGGAACGCCTGGGACACATGGAGGCCCTGGGCTACCTGTGAGCCGGGTGATTTGTCTTGGTTCTTGACCCGAAAGGGCTAAAATAGTAACCTGCTCTGCATCCCGAAGAGGGTTGGCTTATGGAGCGGGAAAAACTGCTGGATCTTATCCTGGAAAGGGCCCTGCTTTACGATCCCCAAAAAGGATTCACGCTTTCCAGCGGGAAGCGCAGTACTTATTACTTTGACTGTAAACGTGTAACCCTTTTCTCTCCGGCTGTGCCCCTCATCGGGAAGGCCATCTGGGAGAAGATCGAAGAGGAAGAGATTCACGCGGTGGGTGGGCTTACCCTGGGGGCCGACCCTCTGGTCCTGGCAGTATGCGCCTATGCCGGGCTTAAGGGGATTCCGGTAGAGGGCTTCATCGTCAGAAAGGAGCCCAAGCAGCACGGAACCCAGCGCTGGATCGAGGGTTATGTTTCCCCCGGCATGAGGGTCTTGATCGTGGATGATGTGGTTACCACCGGTGGGTCCGTGCTGAAGGCCATCCAAAGGGCGGAGGAGGCCGGGCTGGAGGTGGCCAGGGTGGTGGTGCTGGTGGATCGCGAGGAAGGGGGGCGCGAGGCGATTGTCTCCCGGGGTTACGCGTTTTCCGCGGTATTTACCTTTAGCGAGATCAAACAGGCCTGGGAAAGAAAACACGGTCGTCCCTTCCTTACCCGATTCGAGGGACAGGAATCCGGGGCCGGCCTTAAGGCTGCCTGAAACTTCTAACTTCCACCTATCCGAAGAGAGAAAAGTGATTCTGAGGCTATCTGAGGCCCTTTCCGGGAAGGATTGACCGAGGGAGAAGTAAGGGCATACTATAAAAACATGGGCATGGCGCTTCCGTATGACGTGGTAAAGGTGATCGAGGAAGCGATCCCGGACCGGGAGCGTGCGGAGAAGGTAATCCGTGCCCTAGAGGAGGGCCTAGGAGCGGTCCGGGAGGAGGCCAAGGCCCAGAAGGAAGTGGTCAAGGCCGAGATCAAGGAGGAGCTTACCAGAGAGCTGGTGACCAAGGCGGATCTAGCAGAGTTAAAGAACGAACTTAACCTAGAGATCGCTTCCGTGAGAGAGGATATGGCCCGCTTGGAAGGAGAAATTAAGCTTGTCCGGGTGTGGCTCAAAGTCCTTGCCGTCATCATGCTTGCAGGCTTCACCCTCTTTAACCCCGGCTTTCACCAGGTCCTTAAAACCATTATCGCCCACATAGGGGCCTAACAGGGCCCCGTCTTGGCTGTCCGCGGCTCCATCAAGCCATAGGGGGCCACGTTAGGGTTTTGGGATAAACGAGGCTCTAAGAGCCGGCGGAGGGACTTGAACCCTCAACCCTGGGATTACAAATCCCATGCTCTGCCAGTTGAGCTACGCCGGCGGGGAAATAGACTGGCGGAGGGGGTGGGATTCGAACCCACGGTGCCGGTTTTGCCGGCACACTCGCTTAGCAGGCGAGCGCCTTCGACCACTCGGCCACCCCTCCCGGGGTTCTTCCAGTTTATCGGCTCTTCTTTCAGAGATCAAGCCCAGCGGAGGGGGAGGGATTCGAACCCCCGGAGGGCGCTGAGGCCCTCAGCGGCTTTCAAGGCCGCCCCCTTCGACCGCTCGGGCACCCCTCCTTATTTCCAAACTTACCTAAAGATCGGTAAAACTCAAGCTTGTGGAAAGCCACAGGAGAGGATATTCTGTGGAAAAATCTTTGGGCGGAGGTCGGTATGACCCCGGAGGAGCTTTTCGAAGAAGGAGCTTTTCTCCTGCTCAAAAAACAGTTCACCGAGGCCATCGAATGGCTTACCCGGGCCATTGAAGCCGATCCCGGCATGGCCAAGGCCTATCAGGCCCGGGCTGCGGCCTATCTGCAACTGGAACGTCTGGATGAAGCCGAGGCCGATCTCAACAAGGCCCTGGATCTGGACCCCGAAAATCCCCGGCTTTATTTTCGCATGGGTCAGATCTTTTATCGACGCAGTCAGCTGGCGCAGCAGGAGGAAGATAAGAGAGGGCTTCTGGAAAGGGCCCTGGAGTTTTTCAACCGAGCCATAGACCTCGAACCCATGTATGCTGCGGCCTTTATGGCGCGCAGTCAGGTATATCGGGATCTGGGAGAGGAGGAACTGGCCGATTTCGATCTGGATAAAGCCGCGGCTGTCCAACGGGAACTGGCCAAGGCCCGAAAGATCGTGGATTTTTAGCCTTCTACCAGGGTAACCCAGCCGAAGGGATCTTCCTTTTCTCCGTATTGAATGGCAGTAAGTTCGTCGAATAGCTTCTGGGCCAGGGGGCCGGTTTGCCCCTGATTTATTAGGTACTCCTTCCCCCGGTAGTAAAGGGCCCCTACCGGGGAGATCACCGCTGCGGTGCCGGTCCCGAAACACTCTCTCAGCCTTCCGTTCTCGATACCCTCGATCACCTCATCGATACTTATGCGCCTTTCCGAAACCCGGAGCCCCCAGTGGCGAGCCAGTTGGAGGACCGAGTCCCGGGTGATTCCGGGGAGAATGCTTCCGGAAAGGGCCGGGGTAACCAGTTCGTCGTCGAAATAAAAGAAGATATTCATGGTTCCCACTTCCTCTACATACCGCCGTTCCACAGCGTCCAGCCAGAGAACCTGGGTATAGCCCTTCTTTTTGGCCACTTCAGCGGCTTTGAGACTGGCGGCGTAGTTACCTCCGGCCTTTACCTCTCCGGTTCCTCCGGGAGCAGCCCGCACGAATTCGTCGGTGACGTAAATCTTTACCGGATTGAACCCTTCCTGATAATAGGAACTTACCGGGGAGAGGATAACCATGAAAAGATAGGTATGGCTGGGTTTGACCCCCAGAGAGGGTTCGGTACCAAACATGAAAGGACGGATATAGAGAGCGGCCCCTTTTTCCCGGGGGATCCAGGCCCGATCTATCCAGACCAGTTTCTTTATGGCTGAAAGGACGAATTCCTCGTCCACCCGGGGCATGCACATGCGTTCGGCTCCCCGGTTGAGACGCTGCATGTTTTCCCAGGGCCGAAAAAGGCGGATCCTTCCATCCACCCCCCAGTAGGCCTTGAGCCCCTCGAAGATGGTTTGAGCGTAATGCAAAACGATGGCTGCCGGGTCCAGACTGATGGGGGCATAGGGTTCGATCCGGGCCGCATGCCACTTTCTTTCACAATCGTACTCCATTACAAACATGTGATCGGTAAAGAGGCGGCCGAAGACCAGATTTTTGAGCTCCGGAACCGGCCGTCGCTTCTCCGCAGGTAGGAGTTTTAGTTCTAGGTCCATCTTAGCCCTCGTCCGTCTTTATTTACCCCTAAAATCTCCTCTCTCCAAGCCCCTGGAGGGCCTTTCTTGCCACCGACCCGGAGAGGTAATAAAGTTATGAAACCAACTTTTAGCGCGAGGATTCTGCATGCTCAAGTGGTTTAGGCGCAAATTTAAGAAAAAGACCGAGGAGATTCCTTCGGCGGAGGGCACTTCTCCGGAGACCCCGATACAGGAATCTCCCTCGAGGGAGTCCCCGCCGCCGGAAACCTCACCGCTTACCCCCCCTCCGGCCGAATCCGGGGTCCAGCCGGCGGAAGAAGCGGCCGAGGAAAAGAAGCTCTGGGACAGGTTTAAGAAGGGACTTACTAAGACCCGCGAGCGTCTCAAGGAAGGCCTGGCCGAGCTTTTTGAGGTGGACCGTCTGGTGGATCAGGCCTTTCTCGAGGAACTCGAGGAACTACTCATCACCGCGGATATAGGTATCGAAACGGTGAATCGTCTGCTGGAGCCTTCGCGCCGGAAGCTTCTCCTGGGCGAGCCCCTGAAGGTGAGCGAACTCAAACGGAGTCTTCGGGAAGAGATCCTGCGCATGCTCGATCTCCCCACCCCTCCCTTCCCCCCCGAGGCCTCTCCGGCGGTGGTCTTTTTCATCGGGGTAAACGGTGTGGGCAAGACCACCACCCTGGCCAAGGTGGCCTGGCACCTTAAGGAACGGGGTTTTTCCGTTCTGGCCGTGGCGGCGGATACCTTTCGGGCCGCGGCCATAGAACAGCTGGTGACCTGGGGGGAGCGGGTGGGGTTCGAGGTGATTCGCCAGGCCCAGGGAGCTGACCCCGGGGCGGTGGTCTATCAGGGGCTTGAGGCCGCCAAGGCCCGGGGAGTGGATGTGGTCCTGGTGGATACCGCCGGTCGTCTCCACACTAAATACAATCTCATGGAGGAACTTAAAAAGATGGTCCGGGTGGCCGGAAAGGTGATCCCGGAGGCACCGCACGAGAATATCCTGGTCCTGGATGCCACCACCGGCCAGAACGCGGTGAGTCAGGCCAAGCTCTTCGGACAGGCGGTACGCCTGGATTCCCTCATCCTTACCAAGATGGACGGGACCGCCAAGGGAGGGATCGCCATTACCGTGGCCCATCTTTTCCGCCTCCCCATCCGCTTTGTGGGGCTGGGGGAGAAGATGGAGGATCTCGCACCCTTTGAACCCCGGGCTTTTGTCCAGGCCCTTATGCCATGAAAGCCCTTCATCTTTTAGGTCCTACCGGGGCCGGTAAGACCCCTCTGGGCGAAATCCTGGAGCGACGCGGTCTTTACGGCTGCCGGGTGTGGCACTTCGATTTCGGAGCCGAACTGAGACGTATCGCTCAGGGGCAGGTGCCTCCGGAGATTACCCCCGAAGAGGTAGATTTCATCCGGCGGGTGCTTTCCGAAGGATTGCTCCTGGAGAATGAACACTTCTATCTGGCGGAAAAGATCCTGAAGGCCTTTCTGGGGCGGAAGGGGGCCCGGGCAGAGGATCTCCTTCTTCTTAACGGTCTTCCCCGCCACGAAGGACAGGCCCGGGATCTTTTAACCAGGGTGGATCTGCGGCTGGCGGTGGAGCTCGCCGTGGACGAGAATACCCTGAGGGAGCGGTTGGCCCGGGATCCGGCCGGCGACCGGCGTCAGCGCGAGGACGATACCGAGGAATTGATCCTCCGGAAGCTGGAATGGTACCAAAAACGCACCCTGCCCCTCAAAGATTTTTACCGGGCCCGGGGAATATCCGTGTTAACCTTTCGGGTCTCCGCGGAGGATCGGGGAGAAGACCTTTACCGAAAACTCCTTCAAATCTTGTCGGAGGAATCTTTTAAAACTACCTTTAGATAGAACGACCCGGAAAGGTTCTAGCAATCCCATGGAAAGAAGGGGAGGGGTCTCATGGGTTTTTACGTGGGTTTGGATGTAGGTTCAGGTACAGCCAAGGTGGCTGTGCTGGACCAAGATCGTCATCTGATCCACAGGGTTTATCAGAAGACCCACGGTCAACCGGTGGAGACCGCCGAAAGACTGCTTTCGGAAGTGGAGGAACGTTTCGGTTCGGAACTCACCGGAATCACCTGTACCGGGACCGCCGGGAAATTTATTTCCCAGATTCTGGGGGTGGCTTTTGTCAACGAAGTCATGGCCCACGCCCGGGCGGTGGAGCATTTTCATCCCGAGGCCCGGACCATCATAGATATCGGGGGAGAGGATTCCAAGCTCATCTTCATCAAGCACGAAGAAGGACGTTTTCGGATCGGGGATTTTGCCCTGAACACCCTGTGTGCCGCGGGGACGGGGGCTTTCTTAGAACAGCAGGCGGCCCGTCTGGGGTATTCCATTGAGGAGTTCAGCCGTCTGGCCCTTAAGGCGGAGAATATTCCGCGCATTGCCGGGCGCTGCACGGTGTTCGCCAAGTCGGACATGATTCATCTCCAGCAGGCCGCGGTACCGGATCACGAGATCATCGCCGGGTTGTGTTTCGCCATTGTGCGCAACCTCAAGAGTAACCTGGCCAAAGGACGGAAGGTGGAACCTCCGGTGGTCTTTCAGGGGGGCGTAGCGGCCAATCTGGGGGTGCGCCGGGCGATCCGGGAGGTGTTCGGTCTCTCCGAGGAGGAACTCATCATCCCCGAATATCACGGGATTATGGGGGCCATCGGTGCGGCCCTTTACGGGCTGGACGGAAAGGCGGCCTCTCCCTATCGGGGAGCGGAGATCCTGCGGGCCTATCTCCGGGAGCGGAAACCCGCTCCCAAGCGTTTCCCTCCGCTTACCCCCTTTCGTTCGCAATATCTTCCCGCCGAATCCCCCCGGGGCCAGGCCCGGCGGATCTATCTGGGAATAGATGTGGGGTCGGTGAGTACCAAACTGGTGGCTCTGGACGAGGAGGGACATCTGGTAGCCAAGATCTACATGCTCCATCACGGAAAACCGCTGGAGAGTGTAAAGGAGGGCCTTCAGCGGCTGGCGGAGAAGCTTCCCTCCGGAGTGGAGGTCCTGGGGGTGGGGACCACGGGTTCCGGCCGTTATCTGGTGGGGGATTTCGTGGGGGCAGACGTGATCCGGAACGAGATTACCGCTCAGGCCCTGGGAGCCCTCCTTCTGGATCCGGAGGTGGATACCATCTTCGAGATCGGGGGGCAGGATTCCAAATATATCCGGCTGGAAGGCGGAACCATCGTGGATTTTACCATGAACAAGGCCTGTGCCGCCGGAACGGGCTCTTTTCTGGAAGAACAGGCGGTGCGTCTGGGGGTACCCATCGAGAAATTCGGGGAGCTGGCCCTCAAAAGTCAGGCCCCTCTGGAGATGGGAGAACGCTGCACGGTGTTCATGCAATCGGATCTTTTGCACTATCAACAGCAGGGGCTTCCCAAAGAGGATCTCATCGCCGGGCTTTGTTACGCCATCGTTTACAACTATCTTCATAAAGTGGTGGAGGACCGCAAGGTCGGCCGCAAGATCTTCTTCCAGGGGGCTACGGCCTTCAATCAGGGTATGGTGGCGGCCTTTGAAAAGGTGCTCGGCCGGCCCATTACCGTACCTCCCCATCACGAGGTAACCGGGGCCATGGGGGTGGCCCTTCTGGCCAAAAAAGAACGCACCTGGACCCAGAGTCGCTTCCGGGGTTTTGATCTCAGCCGGGTCCGGTATCAAATTTCCACCTTCGAGTGCAAGGCCTGCCCCAACCGCTGCGAGATTCACAAGGTCTCCATAGAAGGGCAGCAGCCCTACTATTACGGAGGACGTTGTGAGCGTTACGAGGTGGAGCATCGCAGGCCCCCGGCCGATCTACCCAATCCGGTGCGGGAAAGGGAGGCCCGCCTGCTTTCTTACTGGCGCAAAGAGGGAGAATTCCCCCGGGGAGAGATAGGGATCCCGCGCACCCTCTTCTTCTGGGAGAGACTTCCCTTTTTCGTGACCCTGTTTCAGGAACTGGGTTTTCGGGTGGTGCTCTCCTCTCCCACCAGCAAGGAACTCATCAAGCTGGGGTGCGAGATCGTGGCTGCGGAGACCTGTTTCCCGGTGAAGCTGGCCCACGGGCATGTGCTGGATCTCCTTCGCCAGGGAGTGAAACGCATCTTCGTGCCCCAGATCACCGATCTTCCCTCGGATCATCCGCAGCTGAAAAGCGGGAAGATCTGTCCCTATGTCCAGGGATTCCCCTGGGCCCTGCCTTCCTCCATACGAATGGAGGAATATGGGGCCGAACTCCTGAGCCCGGTCTTTCATTTCGGCACCGTATTCCTCCATTCGTATGGAGGAAGGCAGGGCCCAGGGGAATCCCTGGACATAGGGACAGATCTTCCCGCTTTTCAGCTGCGGATGAT
>NZ_WFVX01000071.1:0-18072 GCF_015491435.1 Thermosulfurimonas sp. | reverse complement strand
TCTTGAATTTCGACGGGCGGACCTGGTGCGGGATTACGACATGTTACTGGCGGCCCGGGAGGAAGCCTTCCGTCTGCTGGAGGAAGACCCCACCCTCTCCCGCCCGGAGCATCAACCCCTGAAAGAGATCCTCGAGGAACGCTGGGCCGAAAGGCTGAAACTTTCGGAGGTGGCCTGATGCGCGAGGTCGGAGTGGGATTACTGGGACTGGGAGTGGTGGGTTCCGGGGTCTGGGAACTTCTGACCCGCAACCGGGATTTCCTGGCCCGCAAGACCGGGGTGCGCCTCACCGTGCGCAAGATCCTGATTCGGGACCCGAACAAACCCCGCCGGGCCAGTGTCCCCCGGGAGATCCTCACCACCGATCCCCGGGAGGTGCTCGAAGCCCGGGAGGTGGATATCGTCTGCGAATTGATGGGTGGCATCGAACCGGCGCGCACCTATCTTCTTTCCGCGCTGCGGCAGGGCAAACACGTGGTGACCGCCAACAAGGCCGTGCTGGCCGAGCACGGTCCGGAGATCTTTGAGGCCGCGGAAACCGCGGGAAAGGGTCTCTTTTTCGAGGCCGCGGTGGGAGGAGGGGTCCCCATCGTGAAGACCCTCCGCGAGAGTCTTTCCGCCAACCGGATCCGCCGTCTTACCGCCATCGTAAACGGCACCTGTAACTATATCCTCACCCGCATGAGCGAAGAGGGGCTTTCCTTCGAACAGGCCCTGAGGGAGGCCCAGGAGCGGGGCTTTGCCGAGGCCGATCCCCAGCTGGATCTTTCCGGAAGGGATTCGGTCCACAAGCTGGCTATCCTGGCCACCCTGGCTTACGGTAGTTTCGTGCCCGCGGACCGCATCCACGAGGAAGGCATTATCGGGGTGGATCCCCAGGACCTGGTCTTCGCCCGGGAGTTCGGGTACTGTCTCAAGCTTCTGGCCATCGCCCGGGAGGAGGAGGGAAGGGTGGAGGTAAGGGTACATCCCACCCTGATTCCCGAGGACCATGTACTGGCCTCGGTACGGGGGGCCTATAACGGATTCTTCCTGGAGGGCGATTTTGTGGGGCGGGTCTTTCTTTACGGACTGGGGGCCGGGGCTGAACCCACTGCCAGCGCCGTGGTGGCCGATCTGCTGGACGCGGCCCGACTCA
Source organism: Thermosulfurimonas sp. (assembly GCF_015491435.1). Classification (NCBI taxonomy): domain Bacteria; kingdom Pseudomonadati; phylum Thermodesulfobacteriota; class Thermodesulfobacteria; order Thermodesulfobacteriales; family Thermodesulfobacteriaceae; genus Thermosulfurimonas; species Thermosulfurimonas sp. The sequence continues at coordinate 16,934 of NZ_WFVX01000071.1, read as the reverse complement.
TCCTTTCCGGGGCTCGCCCCACCCCCATCCTCTTCCGCGAGGCTCCCCTGAGCCTGAAACCCCAGGAGGAAGTGGTTTCCCGATACTATTTCCGGTTTTCCGCGGTGGATCGTCCGGGGGTACTCTCCCAGATCTCCGGTGTCCTGGGACAACACGGGATAAGCATCGCCTCGGTGATCCAGAAGGGACGCACCGAACACGGCCCGGTTCCCATCGTGATGCTCACCCATGAGGCCCGGGAAAAGGAGGTCCGTCAGGCGCTGGCGGAAATCGATCGCCTGGAGGTGGTGGTGCCCCCCACCAAAGTCTTGCGAATCCTTGAAGAATAAGCCAAGATAGGAAACATGAAACCCTTGCTGGTGGAACAGGGCACCTTCCGCATCACCCGCTCCGCCGAGGAGGTTCTTTACACCAAGAATCTGGGAGCCTGTGTAGCGGTAGGGTTTCTGGACCAGGAAAGCGGTGTGGCGGCCCTGGTGGAATATGTCCTTCCGGAAAAACGCGGTCTGAAGACCCCGGAGGGGTTCCCGGCCTTTTTCGCCGAAGAGGGGTTACCCCTGTTGGTGGAGGAATTCAAAAAACAGGGCGGAGATCCCTCCCGGGCCAAGGTGGTGGTGGCCGGGGGCGGACGTTTCAAGAAATCCCCCCGCTGGCTGGACATAGGAAGCAAGAACCTCGCCGCGGCCCGATTTTTCCTGCGACGCCTGGGCATCCTTCCCCTGGCCGAAAAGGCCGGATTGCCCTTTCCCCAGAGGATGGAGGTCTCCCTGAAAGGCGGTATCCGCGTTCATACCCTGGATCAGGTGGAAAGCTGGTGAATCGGGAAGCTCCTATTCTGGACGAAATATTTCGCAAGGTGGATCGAATCCCCAATTTTCCGGAGACGGCGCAGCGGGCCCTGCACATGCTTCAGGAGGAAGACCGGGTCGATTTTCGCGAACTGGAAAGGGTGGTCCGTCACGATGCAGCCATAACCGCCAATTTCTTGAAACTGGTCAATTCCGCGGCCTTCGGGCTTCCGCGCCGGGTAAACTCCCTTCTTCAGGCCTTCTCCCTGCTGGGCATCAACCAGATCAAATTCGTGCTCATCGCCTCCTGTCTGGGAGAATATCTCCGGGAGCCCATCAAGGGTTATAATCTCTCGCCCCAGGATATCTGGATGCATTCCCTGGCCTGTGGTCTCATGGCCGAGATCCTGGCCCGGAGGGCCGGGCTCCATCGCCCGGAAAACCTCTACACCGCGGCCCTGCTTCACGATATCGGAAAGATCGTCCTGGGGCTCTATGTGGAGGGGGAGATCCAGGAACTGGCCAAGGTCCTGGCCGAAAATCCCGACCTTACCTTCATGCAGGCGGAGTGGATGGTCCTGGGAGCGGACCATGCCATCGTGGGGGCCGAACTCCTGCGGAGGTGGAAGTTCCCCAAGGAGGTCTATTTTGCCGTCCGGGCCCATCACGATGAAAGTCTTATGATCCAGTCCCATCTGGCCGCTCTCACCGCCCTTTCCAATGCCCTGGTCAATCTCATGGGTATCGGGGCCGGGCTGGATACCTTTGCCTACCACCTCCCCGAAGGTCTGCTGGAAGCCGCCCGGGTCTCGGAAAAGGACCTCTTTCCGGCCATCGTGGAGACCTTCGAAAAGGTGGAGAACCTCAAGTCCTCCTTCTTCTCATGAAACTTCAAGGATTATCCCCGGAGGCCCTTATTTTACTCAGGCTGGCCCTGGTCGTCCTCTCCGCCGCGCTTTCTTACTGGCTCACCCGGCATCTCCTGGTCCGTTTCATTCATCGCCTGGCGGAGCGCTCCCGCACCGATGTGGATGATCTGCTGGTAAAATACGGAGTCTTTTCGGCCCTGGCTTATCTGGTGCCCCTTTCGGTGCTCTATTACGGGGCCAGGTTCGTTCCTCCCCTGGCGGGTTTTCTCACCAAGCTGGTGGAAATCCTCCTGGCCCCGGCGGTGGCCCTCATCATCACCCGCAGCCTTTCCGTCATCCTGGAGCTCTATCACCGCCTGCCCCTGGCCCGCCGACACCCCATTCGCGGTTACATCCAGATCCTGAAGTTCCTGGTCTGGATCTCCGCCGGCATCGTGGCGGTGTGTGCCCTGCTCAACCGTTCTCCCTGGGTGCTCCTCTCCGGGCTGGGAGCCCTCAGTGCGGTCCTTCTCCTGATCTTCCGGAATACCCTGCTTTCCTTTGTGGCCAGCATCCAGATCATCGGGCAGGACCTCATCCGCATCGGCGACTGGATCGAGGCCCCGCAGTTCGGAGCCGACGGTGAGGTCATCGAGATGACCCTCTATAACGTCCTGGTTCAGAACTGGGACAAGACCATCGTCTCCATCCCCACCTATCGGCTCATGGAGGAATCCTTCAAGAACTGGCGGGGCATGGAAAGGGCCGGGGGAAGGCGCATCAAACGCCACATCCTGGTGGATCAAACCTCGGTCCGCTTCCTGGAGGGAGAACTCCTGGAACGCCTGCGGCGGGTCCATCTTCTACGGGATTATCTGGAGAACAAGCTTCGGGAGATCGAGGAATACAATCGTCGTCTGGGGATCGACACCGCGGCCTCGCCTCTGAACGGCCGGCGTCTGACCAACCTGGGGACCTTCCGCATCTATATCGAGGAATATCTCAAGGCCCATCCCCTGATCCGGAAGGATATGACCCTGATGGTCCGCCAGCTCCAGCCCACCCCGGAGGGCCTGCCCCTGGAGGTCTATTGTTTCGTGGCCGACACTCGCTGGGTCCCTTACGAAAAGGTTCAGGCGGATATCTTTGATCACATCCTGGCCGCAGCCCCGGAATTCGAGGTCCGGATCTTCCAGAAACCCACCGGCTTTGACCTGAAGGAAGCCCTATCCGGAGGATCCCCGGGTTTCAGAAAAGACTCTGCTGCCGCGGACCCTGATCCCCGCTCGAGCCCTCCTCGGGGGTAAAGATGGAGACCACCCCATAGACCCCGTCGTAGCCCGGGCGCACATAGACCCGGCCCTCGCGCACCCGGCGTATCCCTTCCAGAATTCTTTCCGGCACGAACTCCGCCAGTTCCGAAAGATCCTTCTCCAGGAGAAGAGAAAATTCGCTTCCCCCCAGTTCTATAAGCTGGCGATAGGTCTTCTTTACCCTCTTGCTCTGGGAACCCACCCCCAGGGCCTCGGCGATGATCTCCTCCAGGGGGACCAGATGCACGGAAAGGGGCTTTCCCGGGGGACGGAAACCCTCGGGACGATCCGCCAGTTCCTCCACCCGATGCATGACCCCCACCGTAAGCCTCCCTCCGCACACCGGACAGACCCCTCCGTGGCGCCGGGTCTCCGAGGGCGAAAGATAGATCCCGCAGCTCCGGTGCCCGTCGAAGTGATACTTGCCCTCCTCGGGATAAAATTCCAGGGTAAAGGCCAGATTACCGGTGCGCAGGGCCTGGGAAAGGGCGGGATAACTCATGGGATACCAGAAGGCGTTGGCCTCACGCCCCAGCTTGGAGGGAGAGTGGGCGTCGGAGTTGGAAACCAGGGTATAGCGATCCAGGGCCGAGACCCTCCAGTTCATCTCCGGATCGGAGGACAACCCGGTCTCCAGGGCATGGATGTGTTCGGCCTCCTCCTCGAAACATTCCTCCACGGAATCAAAGCCCGAAAAGGCCCCGAACACGGAGTACCAGGGGGTCCAGGCATGAGCCGGAATAAAGAGTATCTCCGGAGAGATCTCCCGCAGAAGGCGCACCAGTTTTTTGACCGGGAAACCGAAGGTAGGGCGTCCGTCCGCGGAAAGGTCCCCCAGACGGGAAAGGGCCAGATTGATCTCGCGCACCACCTCCAGGGAGGGGGCCAGGATCAGGGTATGAATGCGGCGGTTACGACGATGACCCTGGGAAAAGATATTGGAGACCTCGGCCGAGAGGATAAAACGGGGCCCTTCCGGGTCCTCGCGGTACACGTAGAGCCCTTCCTCCGGAGCGGGTTCCAGAAGCTCGCACAGTTCGCGGAAGTAATCCGGATGGGTGAAATCCCCGGTGCCCACCAGCTGAAGGCCCTTCTCCCGGGCGGTACGGGCCAGGACCGGAAGGTGCATATCCCGGCTGGTGGCCCGGCTGTAGCGACTGTGCACGTGAAGATCGGCCAAATAAAACCGGCCCCGCCAGTCCTCCGGGGGCCATTCGTTGCGCCGGGACGTTTCCGGTTTGACGGTTCCCATTCCGGGGGGTAATTGTAATCCTAACTTCCGGTGAGGTCCACGCATGAATCTGACCCAAAAGATACTGGCCGGGGAACGGATCGGGCGTGAGGAGGCCCTGGCCCTCTTCGAGCTGGATCTCTTCGAGCTGGGGATGCTGGCCCGGGAGGTACGTCGACGCCTCCATCCCGAACCCATCGTCACCTATGTGGTGGATCGGAACATCAATTACACCAATGTCTGTGTGTCGGGATGTAAGTTTTGTGCCTACTATCGCCCTCCCGGGGACCCGGAAGGGTATGTGCTATCCCGGGAGGAACTGGCCCGGAAGATAGAAGAAACCCTGGCCCTGGGAGGATACCAGATCCTTCTGCAGGGCGGTTTGCACCCGGATCTTCCCCTCTCCTTCTATGAGGAGATGCTCTCCTTTATCAAGGAACGCTTTCCCCAGGTCCATGTACACGCCTTTTCCCCGCCGGAGATCATCTTCCTCTCCCGGCTGGAGGGAATTTCGGTGGAGGAGGTCCTGCGGCGCCTCATTGCCGCGGGGCTGGATTCCATTCCCGGAGGAGGAGCGGAAATCCTGGTGGATCGGGTACGCCAGCGCCTTTCTCCCCGGAAATGCACCGCCGAAGAATGGCTGATGGTCATGCGTACGGCCCATAAGCTGGGGCTCCGGACCACGGCCACCATGATGTTCGGACACATAGAGACCCTCTCCGACCGGGTGGAACACCTCCTGCGCCTGCGGGAGCTTCAGGACGAAACCGGGGGCTTTACCGCCTTCATTCCCTGGCCCTTTCAGCCCGGCAACACCGCCCTTTCCACCCCCAAAACCACCCCGGTGGAATACCTGAAAACGCTGGCTGTCTCCCGCATCGTGCTGGACAACATCCCCAATCTCCAGGCCTCCTGGGTAACCCAGGGCCCCAAAGTGGCCCAGGTGGCCCTGGAATTCGGGGCCAACGATTTCGGAAGCACCATGATCGAAGAAAATGTAGTGGCAGCCACCGGGGTCTCCCACCGGCTTTCCGAAGAAGAGATCCGCCGCATCATCCGGGCGGCGGGATATGAACCCCGACGAAGACGTATGGATTACACCCTTCTTGAGTAATGGAAGAGTTCCCTCTTTCCCACGAGCCGGTTCTTGTGCGGGCCCGCATGATCTTCACCGCCCGGGGTACTTTGCTCGAGGACGGAGCGGTGGAGGTGCGTCGGGGACGCATCGTGGATCTGGGTCCTTACCCCGAACTCAAACGCACCTTCCGGGGGCGCCGGGTGGATCTGGGCGAGGTCCTGCTCCTTCCCGCCCTGACCAATGCGCATACCCACCTCGAACTCTCGGCCCTGCGCTTCCGTCTCACCCCCACCGGCTCCTTCATCACCTGGGTGCGTTCCCTCATCCGCAAACGGGTGGAACTCTCCCTGGAGGACCTGCGTCAGGCCGCGGCCGAAGCCCTGGACGAACTCTGGCAGGAGGGGGTGGGACTTCTGGGAGAGGTGGGGAACACCGGCATCACCCTGGGGCTCTTGCACGAATCCCCCTTTCATGCCGTCTATTTCCGGGAAATCATCGATTTTCGTGGAAAAGCGGAGATCAAACAGTTTCTGGAACGTTCCTCCGGCCGCCGCATAGTTTACGCCCTTTCTCCGCATGCCCCCTATACCGTATCTCCGGTACTCATTCAGGCCATCAAAAGCTGGACCCGGGCCAGGGGGCGTCCCTTTTCCATTCACGTGGCCGAGTCTCCGGAGGAAACCCTGTTCCTGGCCGAGGGGAGCGGACCTATCCGGGCCCTGCTGGAGGAACGGGGCCAGTTTCATCCCGGCTTCGAGGCCCCGGGCCTCTCCCCGGTGGCCTACCTGGAACGCCTGGGGGTACTCGACGAACACACCATCTGCGTGCACGTGGTCCAGGTAACTCCGGCGGATCTGGAGATCCTGGCCCGAAGGAGGATTCGGCCCTGTCTGTGTCCGCGAAGCAACATCTTCCTGGGGGTGGGGCTTCCCCCTCTTCCGCAGATTCTGGCCGCAGGGCTCAAGCCCTGTCTGGGAACCGATAGCCTGGCCAGCAACGATCGGCTCTCCGTGTGGGCGGAGATGGAGGCCCTCTATCACGCTTATCCGGACGTGGCTCCGGAGACCTATCTTACCATGGCCACCCTGTGGGGGGCCCAGGCTCTGGGGAAGAGGGATATGGGAGCCATCAGCCCGGGATACCGGGCGGAAATGATCGCCGTGTCCGGGGCCCTGCAAGGCCCCGAGCCGCTCCGGTCCTTCATAGAAGGCCCCAAAACGGTGGAGGTGCGTCTCTATGCTCCGTTTTAGGGTCGGACTGGTAGAATACTTCAACACCGCTCCCCTGAGATACCTCCTGCCCCGGCTCCTCCCCTCCAGGGTAGAGGTGATTTTCGCTCCTCCGGCGGTGCTCAATCGCATGATTCTTTCCGGAGACCTGGAGGCCGGCCTGGTATCCTCCCTCCTCTATGCCCAGTATCCGGAAGATCTCCGGCTGCTCCCGGATCTCTCCATAAGCACCACCGGACGGGTGGAAAGCGTGTTGCTCTTTTACCGGGGAAAACTCGAGGAACTCTCCCAAAAACTGATCACCCTCACCCCGGAAAGCGCCACCTCGGTGGCCCTGCTTCGTCTGCTCTTGGAAGACTTCTATGGCCTGAAGCCCTTTTATCTTTTCGGAAAACCGCAGAAAGGGGCCGCGGGGTACCTGGCCATCGGCGACGAGGCCCTGATCCTGCGCAAGGCCCCTCCCTTTCCCGGCATCCTGGATCTGGGAGGAGTATGGATAGAAAAGACCGGCCTGCCCTTTGTTTTCGCTGTCCTGGCGGTACGGAAGGAAACCGCGGAGAGATATCCGGAACTGGTGCGCAGGGTGGCCGAGGCCTTTTATCTTTCCCGGGCCGTCGGACTGGCCCGCCTGGAGGCCCTTCTCGATCTGCGTCCACCTGGACTTACCGCCGACGAAGCCCTTAACTATCTGCGCGGTCTGGAATATGATCTGTCCGGACGTAAACAGGAGGCCCTGCGGGTCTTCTTTTCCCATCTGGCCCGAAGGGGAGAAATCCCCGGGGTGCCGGAGTTGCGCTTTACCGAATGGCCATGAAAAAAAGGGACTTCGTCAAGGAAAAGTTTTCCCGGGTTACCCGCCGTTACGACCTGGTAAACACTCTGGGAAGCCTGGGACGGGACGCCAGCTGGAGGAAGAAGACCGCCGCGGAACTCCGGGAATACGCCGGGCCGCTCCTTGATCTCTGTGCCGGGACCATGGCCCTTTCCCTGGAATTGATCCGTCAGAGGCCCCGCACGGTGGTGGCCCTGGACCTGACCCCGGAGATGCTCTTTTACGGAATCTTCCGGCATCGCCAGAGCCCTTACTTTCCCTTCCTCCGCCCGGTATGCGGCGATGCCGAGGATCTACCCTTCCCGGCCCATACCTTCTACGGAGCCACCATGGCCTTCGGGCTGCGCAATCTCTCCCGCCCCAAAAAGGGGCTTCACGAGATCTACCGGGTACTGAAACCCGGGGGAAAACTGGCCATTCTGGAATTTTCGCGTCCGAAAAACCCCCTCTTTGCCCCCCTCTATCGCTTCTATCTCTTCCGGTATATGCCTTTTCTGGGAGGATGGCTCACCGGGGATCCGGAAGCCTATCGCTATCTGGCCCGTTCCATCTATGAGTTCCCCGCCCCGGAGGTGGTCCTGGCCTGGATGGAGGAAAGCGGCTTCTCCTCCCTTCGGGCCCAGAGTCTTACCCTGGGAGTGGTGACCATCTATACCGGGGTAAAACCCTAAATGAACCCGTGTTTGCGGAAAAACTTCTCCGCGAATTCCGCCAGACGGGTATAGGCCTTCTCCAGCACCTCTTCCGGGGGAAGAAAAACCACCCGAAAGTGCGCCGTTCCCGGAGGTTGTCCGAAACCGCTTCCGTGGACCACCACCACCCCGGTCTCGAGGATCAATTCCCGCACGAACTCCCGATCCGAAATCCCGGGAAACTCGATCCGCGGGAAGGCATAGAAGGCCCCGCGGGGTTTCACGCAGGAGATACCCGGGATCTGGTTAAGCCAGCGGTAGGTGAGATCCCGGCGGCGACGCAGTTTTTCCAGCACCGGCGGGAGATGGGCATGATCCCCTTCCAGGGCCACCGGGATGGCGTATTGTTTGGGATGGCTGGTGGAGAGCCGGGCCCGGGCCAGCTTATGGATGGCTTCGATATATTCGCTTACCACCCTGCGGGGGCCGGAAACGATACCCCATCCGATACGAAAACCCGGAGCCAGATAGCACTTGGAAAGGCCGTTAAAGGTCACCACCGGGACATCCGGGGCCAGGGCGGCAATGGGAAAATGGCTATCCCCATCGAAGACCAGCTTGTCGTAAATCTCATCGGAGAGGATCACCAGATGGTGGCGTCGGGCTATCTCCGCCAGTTCCAGGAGAACCTCCCGATCGAACACCGCTCCGGTGGGGTTGTTGGGATTGATGAGCACGATGGCCCGGGTGCGCTCGTTGACCTTGGCCTCGATCTCCGCGGGATCGGGCTGCCATCCGGCCTCCTCCCGGAGGTAATAGGGGTTGGGTTCGGCCTCGAGCTTGGCCAGAATGGCCGTATAAAGGGGATAGCCGGGATAGGGCACCAGAACATTGTCGCCGCTATTCACCAGGGCGGTGAGGGCAAAATCGATGGCCTCGCTGGCTCCGGTGGTGATGAAGATATCCACCGGTTCGATCCCCACCCTCTGGGCTTCGCGCCGGATGGCCTCTATGGCCTCGTCCACCCCGGCCGAGGCCGAATACCCGGTGAGGTTCTCGAACATGGCCTTGCAGGCCGCCTCCACAATGGGACGCGGGGTGACAAAATCGTACTGGATGGGATCGCCTATGTTCAGGAAGAGGAGTTCCTTTCCCCGGCGAGCCGCCTCCTCCGCGGTGTGCACGATATCCCGCACCGCATATTCTATCCGCTCTGTTCTTCGGGCCGGTTTTATAGGAGGAAAACCCATCACCTGCAATCCTCTAGGGATTGAAACCTGATATTGCCCCTATCCCGGGGGTTTGTCAATTACCCCCCGATACTGCGCATGAGCCGACGGGGCCTGGTCCCGGCTCGGGAAACCGGTTTGAGACGCACCGCCTCCGCCAGGGCCTGCCGGAGATCCTCCTCCCGCCGCAGATAAGGACGCAGATCGAATTCCCGATCCGAAAACAGACACAAACGCAGCCGCCCCTCCGGGGTAAGGCGCAGGCGGTTGCAGGCGGCACAGAAATGACGGGATATGGCGGCAATGAAGCCTATCGTGCCCCGGGCACCGGGGAGTCGAAAGATCCGGGCCGGGCCGCCTCCTTCCACCTCCGCGGGTAAAAGGTCCCCCACTTCCCGGACCCTCTCCATCACCTCCTCCAGCCCCACGAAACGATCCTCCCATTCGTTCCCCTCCCCGATAGGCATGAATTCAATAAAGCGCAGGTGCAAAGGTTCGGAAAGGGTGAGACGGGCCATCTCCGGGACCTCCTCCTCGTTGAGGCCCCGCACCACCACGGTATTGATCTTCACCGGGGTCAACCCCCGGGCCAGCGCCGCCTCCACCCCGGCCAGGACCCGCGCCAGGGCATCCATTCCGGTGATACGCTTGAATTTTTCCGGATCCAGAGTGTCCAGACTTACGTTCACCCGGGCCAGACCGGCAGCCTTGAGCTCGGAAGCCAGGTCGGAAAGAAGGACCCCGTTGGTGGTAAGAGATAAATCCCGCAGCCCCTCGATATCGGCCAGCATACGTATGAGGCCGGGAAGCCCGCGTCGCAGAAGGGGCTCCCCGCCGGTCAGGCGCACCCTCTCCACCCCCAGCTCCACCGCCACGCGCACCACCCGGGCTATCTCCTCGTAGGTCAGGATCTCCTCCGGAGGAAGCCATTGAAAACGATGCCGACTGCAATAAAGACACCGGAGATTGCAACGATCGGTAACCGAAACCCTCAGGTAGGTTATCCGCCGGCCATGGGAGTCGAGGAGCATCTCAAAAGTCTCTTATACTCCTCCCGCATGCGGTTGAAAAGGTCCCGGGTAGCCGGATGGGCATAGTCCGGATAGGTCCAGGGAAGAGGACGGAAACTCCCCCCGCGGAAGATCAGGGTAACCTCGGCAAAGACTCCCTGCCCCAGATAAAGACGATGGGCAAAATCCTTGAAGGTGGAAAGCACCACCCGGGAAAGAAGGAGATATCCAGGATCCAGATTCACCCTCCGCTTGCCTTCCTGGGAGAAGGCCTGTTCCACCGCATAGGCCCAGTGCTTGACCTGCACCAGGTCTTCCTGCGGACGCAAACCGAAGAAGAAAAAGGCTCTCACCAGGGGTTTTCCGAACTCCGGGGTGTAGTAATCGGTGAAATCAAAAGGCCACCACTCCGAGGTAAACTTCACCGGCCCCAGTTTCCGGCTGAGCGCCTCCACCGCCTTAAGAACCAGCTCCTTCTCGCGACCGAAGGCGCTCACGAAATAAAGGGCCTCAGGAGGTGTGCCCGGATGACTCACCGCCCACCACCTCGGAATATCTCCTGGCCTCCTCGATGAGCATGACCGGGATCCCGTCCCTTATTTCATAAAAGAGATCGCAGCGCCTACATACCAGCCCCGGAGGATCTTCCCTGAGCTGGACTTCTCCTTTACACTTGGGACAGGCCAAAAGCTCTAAAAGATCGGGAGGAAGGATCTGCGCCACCGCTTACCTCCTGTGGAAAAAGGGTTCTTTAATAATCTATCATGAGCCGGCGAATCCTGGTAATCGAAGATGAAGCCCTCTTCCGGGAACAGCTGGTGGAGTATTTAAATCTGGTCTTTCCGGGCTTATCCATCGACCAGGCTTCCACCCTGGCCGAGGCCTATGATCTCTGTCAACGTTACTTTTACCATCTGGTCATCTCCGATTGTATCCTTCCGGACGGAAACGCCTGCGATCTTTTAAGGACTTCCTGTACCCGGATCCCGGTAATCATTCTTACCGGTTATGTGCAGCCGGAGCTCTTTGCCCGGGTACTGGAACAACGTTCCGCACCCCTGGAAGTACTTTATAAGCCGGTATCCCTGGAGAAAATCCGTACCCTGGTGGAGCGCTATCTTGCCCGGCATCCTTGAGCTTTCGCGGGAGCTGGCCCGGGAGATCGGCTTGAGCCAGGAGAAGGCCCGGATCTTTCTGCGGGTTCTGCTGGAAGAGATGACCCTGGCTCTGCGTCGGGACGGACGACTCAGCTTTCGGGAGTTCGGGACCTTCCGGGTCCGGAAAGGTTCCCAGGGAACACGGATAATCTTTCGTCCGTCGGGCCGGTTGCGGGCCTCCCTCAACAGGTCAGATGGAAAGCCCCGGCCACCCGGCGCCCCTGGGCCTGAAGTTGATTGAACCTTTCCACCGCCCGGGAGGTGGGATAGGCCTCGAGTTCTATACCCAGGGAGGCGGCCTTTTCCTTCACCCGGGGATCCACCCGCATGACCCCGGAGGCCCCGGTCCCCACCACCAGGATCTCCGGCCGGGCGGCCCATACATCCTCGAGATCCTCGGGCTGGAGAAGATGCCCTTCCTTGCGCCACCAGTCCGGATACACCCGCCCCTCGATGATCTTCAAATCACGCCGATAGGCCCGCCCCTCAATCACCATCTCCCCGAACCGATAAGCCTCGATCATGCCGCCTGCCTCAAAAGGGTTTCCTCCTCTTTCTTCAGGGCCTCGGTCCGGAAATGGGTGATAAGGGCATCGATGATCTCATCCAGGTCCCCGTCCAGCACCTCCTCCAGGCGATAAAGGGTGAGCCCTATCCGATGGTCGGTCACCCGATTCTGGGGAAAGTTGTAGGTCCGAATGCGTTCGCTGCGTTCCCCGGTGCCCACCTGACTGCGCCGTTCGCTCTGGATACGTTCCTCCTGTTCCCGCAGGGCCTTCTCGTAAAGACGGGCCCGCAGGATCCGCATAGCCGTGGCCCGGTTCTGGTGCTGACTGCGTTCGTTGGCACAATAAACGGTGATCCCGGTGGGCAAATGGGTAATACGCACCGCACTTTCGGTGCGGTTTACATGCTGGCCCCCGTGCCCCGAGGCCCGCATGGTCTCGATCCGTAAATCTTCCGGCCGGATATCCACCTCCACCTCATCGGCTTCGGGCAAAACCGCCACCGTAACCGTGGAGGTATGGATACGGCCCCCGGACTCGGTTACCGGGATGCGCTGCACCCGATGTACACCACTTTCGTATTTGAGACGACTGTAGGCCCCCCGGGCCTCGATACGCATGATCACCTCTTTGAACCCCCCGAGCCCGGTCTCGTTGGCCGAAAGGATCTCCGTCTTCCACCCCCGGCGTTCGGCGTAACGATGATACATGCGCAGGAGATCGGCCGCAAAAAGAGCCGCCTCCTCCCCACCGGCTCCGGCCCGAATCTCCACGATGACGTTCTTTTCGTCGTTGGGGTCCCTGGGCAGGAGAAGAAGCGGAATCTCCTTCTCCAGTTCCTCCAGCCTGGCCTCCAGGGTCCGGATCTCCTCCCGGGCCAGCTCCCGGAGTTCCTCGTCTCCCTCGCCGAGAAGTTCCCGGTTTTCCTCCAGTTCCTTAAGGACCCGGCGATATTCCCGATAGGCCTCCACCACCGGCTCAAGCTCCGCGTGTTCCCGCGCCACCCGCGCATAACGCTCCCGATCCGAAAAGATCTGCGGATCCGAGAGCTTCTCGGATAGTTCCTGATACCGACGTTCCACTTCCGCCAGCCGGGAAAGATAGATCTCGGAAAGGGCCATGGTCAGGAGGACTGTTTCTGATAGTATTCCGCGTATTTCTTCATAAATTTTTCCACCCGTCCCTCGGTATCCACAAAACGCTGTTCCCCGGTAAAGAAGGGATGACACTTGGAACAGACCTCGACCCGTATCTCCGGACGGGTGGCCCCCACGGTAAACTCGTTTCCGCAGGCGCAGCGGACCACCGCCTCGGGATAATACTCGGGATGGATTCCCTTTTTCATTTCCGCCTCCCCTGTAGCTGCGTTTTCAGGCTAAATTATTAAACCCTGTCGGAGCGGTGCGCAAGTTCACTGATTCATGGAAGCCAGAAATTCGGCGTTACTGCGGGTATCTTTCATCTTATCCAGCAAAAATTCCATGCAATCCACCGGGCTCAGCGGAGAAAGCACCTTGCGCAGGAGCCAGACCCGGTGCAGGATCTCCGGAGGCAAAAGCAGTTCCTCCTTACGGGTACCGCTATGATGGATATCTATGGCCGGCCAGATACGACGGTCGGCCAGACGCCGATCCAGATGGATCTCCAGGTTTCCGGTTCCCTTGAACTCCTCGAAGATGACCTCGTCCATACGGCTTCCGGTATCGATGAGGCAGGTGGCGATAATGGTAAGGCTTCCTCCCTCCTCGATGTTCCGCGCGGCTCCGAAAAAGCGCTTGGGTTTATGGAGGGCGTTGGCGTCGATACCTCCGGAAAGAAGCTTCCCGCTGGAGGGAACCACGGTGTTATAGGCCCGGGCCAGACGGGTGAGACTGTCGAGGAGGATGACTACATCGTAACCGTGTTCCACCAGGCGTTTGGCCCGTTCGATCACGATCTCAGCCACCTGGGTATGTCGCTGCGGAGGCTCGTCAAAGGTGGAGCTGATTACCTCGGCTGCGGGAACGTTGCGCTCCATGTCCGTCACTTCCTCCGGACGTTCATCGATGAGGAGGATGATGAGATAGATGTCCGGATAGTTACGGGCGATCCCGTTGGCGATGTTCTGAAGGAGCATGGTCTTTCCGGTGCGGGGCGGAGCCACGATGAGTCCGCGCTGCCCCTTACCGATGGGACAGAAGAGATCGATGATCCGGGTGGAAAAATTGTCCGGATCGGTCTCCAGACGCAGCCATTCGTTGGGATAAATGGGGGTAAGACTGTCAAAGGGCACCCTCAACCGGGCCTGCTCCGGGGACTGAAAGTTGATCTTTTCGATCTTGAGCAGGGCGAAGTACTTCTCTCCCTCCTTGGGGGGACGGATGGAACCCAGGAGGGTGTCCCCGGTACGCAGCCCGAAGCGCCGGATCTGGGAAGGGGAGACATAGATATCCTCCGGCCCGGGAAGGTAGCTATATTCTGGAAACCGCAGGAAACCGAAACCCTCGGGCAGGACCTCGAGCACCCCCTCGGCTCGAACCTCCCCTCCCCTTTCCAGATGGGCCCTTACGATAGCCGAAACCAGTTCCTGCTTCCGCAGACTGGAGACATTCTCCAGCCCCATCTCCTCGGCCAGGGTTACCAGTTCGGTTAGCGGACGCCTCCGCAGATCCCGAAGATCCAGGATCTCGACCTCTTTTTGGGTCTCGGGTTCCTGGACACCAACTGCGACTTCCTGGGACATAGAACTCACCCCTTTGGATAGAATTTGAGATTTAAGAAACCAATCTTTCTGACACCTCAGGTGGGTAGTCTTGAGAGGCCCGTAGGGCTTGATCTAACTATAAAGCTAAACCGCGCCCTGTCAACCCTCTATTCCCTGGTTATACGCTCCAGGCCGCCCATGTAGGGCCGCAGAACCTCCGGAATCACCACCGATCCGTCGGGTTGCTGATAGTTCTCCAGGATGGCCATAACCGTGCGTCCCACCGCCAGCCCCGAACCGTTCAGGGTATGCACAAAGCGGGGCTTGCCCCCGGAACGGGGACGATAACGAATATTGGCCCTTCGGGCCTGAAAATCCTCACAATTGGAACAGGAGGAAATCTCCACGAAACGTCCCTGCCCCGGGGCCCATACCTCGATATCGTAGGTCTTGGCCGCGGAAAAACCCAGATCCCCGGTACACAGAAGCATCACCCGATAGGGCAGCCCCAGAAGCTGCAAGACCTCCTCGGCATCCAGAAGAAGACTCTCCAGCTCCTGATAGGAGGTCTCCGGGGTGGTGATCTTCACCAGCTCCACCTTGTTGAACTGATGCTGTCGCACGATCCCCCGGGTGTCCCGACCGTGGGCTCCGGCCTCGGAACGGAAACAGGGGGTATAGGCGGTGTAATAAAGGGGTAAAACCTCCTCCGGCAGGATCTCTTCCCGGTGGAGATTGGTCACCGGCACCTCGGCGGTGGGCACGAGATAATAATCCCAGTCCTCAAGCTTGAAGAGATCCTCCTTAAACTTGGGAAGCTGTCCGGTTCCGATGAGGGTTTCCTCATTCACCATGAAAGGAGGCAGGACCTCCCGGTAGCCGTGTTTGCGGATATGAAGGTCCAGCATAAAGTTGATGAGAGCCCGCTCCAGGAGGGCCCCGGCCCCGTAATAGACGGTAAATCTGGAACCGGTGATCTTGGCTGCCCGTTCAAAATCCAGGATCCCCAGTTCCACCCCGATCTCCCAGTGAGGACGGGGTTTGAAATCGAACTGCGGTAGATCCCCCCAGCGTTTGACCACCTGGTTGTCCTTTTCGTCCTCTCCCACGGGAACGCTTTCATGGGGAAGATTGGGCAACTCGAGCAGCAGCCTCTTCTGTTCTCCTTCCACCTCCCGCAATTCTCCTTCCAGGGCCTTGATCCTCTCTCCCAGGAGCTTGACCCGGGAGACCAGATCCTCCGGATCCTGCCCCTGCCGTTTGAGACGCCCTATCTCCTCGGAAAGGGTCTTGCGTTCGTGTCGCAGGCGATCCAGCTCGGCAATGAGATGTCGCCTTCGGGTATCCAGGTCCAGGATACGTTCTATGGGATAATCCCCTCCCCGGGTTGCCAGCCGCTGTTTCACCCATTGAGGCCTCTCTCTCAGGACTTTGAGATCCAGCATGGACCTTCCTCCTCGGATTTTAACCTAACCACAAAAGCCCCAGCCGATAGACCAGAAAAGCCATCACCCAGGCCAGGATTAACTGATAAGCCACGTTTATCAGCGGGTATTTGAGGCTTCCGGTTTCCTTCCAGATGGCTATAAGGGTACCCACACAGGGCACATAGAGCAAGACGAAGACCATAAAGGCCAGGGCCGCGGCCGGGGAAAGCCCCGAGGCCTGCAGGGCCTGCTCCAGGGTCTGGGTGGTCTGCTCCCCGGCCTTGTAAAGGACCCCCAGCGAGGAAACCACCACCTCCTTGGCCACAAACCCGGTCACCAGGGCCACGCTCATCCGCCAGTCGAACCCCAGGGGAGCCAGAACCGGTTCCAGAACCCGGCCGGCCTTTCCGATGTAACTCTGGGAAAGCTCCGGAGGCCTTCCTCCGGTGCGGGGAAAGGCCGAAAAGGCCCAGAGAAGCACCGAGGCCACCAGGATCACCCCACCCATCTTGCGCAGATAGATCCGGGTCCGATCCCACACATGAAAGAAGAGCCCCCGCAGGGTGGGCAGTCGATAGGGAGGAAGCTCCAGGACGAAGGGAAGATCCTCCTCCTTGACCAAGATCCGTCCGAAGAAACGGGCCACCACCGCCGCCATGATAATGCCCAGGGCATATAACCCGAACACCACCTGGGTCTCGTGCCCCCGGAAGAAGGTCCCGGCAAAGAGGATATAAACCGGAAACCGGGCCGAGCAACTCATGAGGGGATTGATGAGAATGGTGAGCAGACGTTCCCGGGGGTTCTCCATGGTCCGGGTGGCCATAATGGCCGGAACGTTACATCCGAAACCCATGAGCAGCGGGATAAAGGCCTTTCCGTGCAGCCCCAGCGAGTGCATGACCCGATCCATGATGAAGGCCGCCCGGGCCAGATACCCCGTATCCTCGAAAAGACTGATCCCCAGAAAC
>NZ_WFVX01000070.1:0-12570 GCF_015491435.1 Thermosulfurimonas sp. | reverse complement strand
GGGAAGGAGTTCTTCGAGGAGGGGGAGTATTTCGGAGGTGGGGATACCCATATAACCCAGGATCAGACCGGAGAGGTGTTCGAAGACCCCGGCCAGGGCCAGTTGCGTGAGATAACGGTCCAGCCGGTAAAGGGCCTCCCCGGTTTCCTCCAGGAAGAGAAGGGCGCCTTTCAGGGCCGGGAAATAGGGGGTTCCCATCAGGGAGACCAGGGTGGCCAGGTTCCCTCCCAGAAGCGGGCCGCAGGCCTCGCCCGGCTGAAGGGTCCTCCCCCGCAGGATTACCGGGCTTTCCCCGAAAAGAAGACTTCTCAGGGTTTCCAGGGCCTGCGGAGTAAGGCGGGGAAGAAAGTTTACCGTGGGGGCGTGCCAGACCGGGAGGCCCTTAAGGACCAGGGGGTTAAGGAGAGCGGTGAGATCGCTAAACCCCAGAATTAAAGGGGGGTTTGGGGGAAGAGGGAGCTGACTCAGAGCCGGAAGGAGGCGAATACAGCCGTAGCCTCCTCGGGCGGCCCAGAGGGCGTCGAAGCCTTTATTCAGAAGGGATTTCAGTTCCTCCAGGCGGTCCTCATCCCTTCCGGCCAGGTACCGGTGTCGGGAAAAGACCCTTTCCGGGACCGAGACCCGGAGGCCCCAGCTCTCCAGGATCTCGAGGCCTTTTTTTAGATCCTCGGGGTTTACCGCTCCTGCCGGGGCAAAGAGGGCCACCGTGGCGCCTGGTCTCAGGTTCATGCTCCGGTCCTTTCCCGGTAGAGTCTGAAAAGGCCTTCCAGGGTGAGATCCGGGACCAATTCCCGGATGGAAGGACAGAGAGGGGCCACGCAGCGGGCCAGACCCCCGGTGGCCACCACCAGGGGATCCCCTTCCATTTCCTGGCGCAGGCGCTGAATCAGATACTCGGTAAGCCCTACGAACCCCAGAATGAGGCCGCTTTTCATGGCCGAGATGGTGTCCTTTCCCAGGGCCTGTTCCGGAGGAGGGGTAAGCTCTACCGCCGGCAGTTTGGCGGTGCGCCGGAAGAGTAATTCCGCGGAACACTCCAGCCCCGGGGCTATGGCCCCTCCCAGGTATTCCCCCCGGGAGGAGACGCAATCAAAGGTAGTGGCGGTGCCGAAGTCCACCACAATAGCCGAACGTTTCCAGCGATTCCAGGCGGCATAGGCATTGACCAGCCGATCCGCCCCGGCTTCCCAGGGATACTTGAGACAGACCGGGATAGGGATGGTCTCCGCGGACACCACCAGCCATTCCTTGACCAGCCAGCGTTTGACCACGCACTCCCAGGTCTTGTTCACCGGGGGCACCACCGAGGCAAAAGCAACCCCTTTCACCCTGCGGGGAGAGATCTCGAAAAGATCCAGGAAGCCCCGCAAAAGGAGGAGGAGTTCCTCGGGAGTGAGGTCCGCACGGGTGCGAAAGCGAAAGGTCCGGATCAGAAGACCGTCGCGCTGAAAGAGCCCGCAGGCGGTGGTGGTATTCCCTACATCCACGCAAAGGATCAGATCTTCCGGATAGCCAGACACACCCAGCCCTCCTTCTGGTAACGTTTTAGGATCTTAAAGGGCCCGGCTTCCAGGGCCCTCCGTATCTCCTTCTCCATGGTGGGGTTGAATCCGGAAAGGAGATAATACCGTGCCCGCTGGAAGGAGGGCAATCCCAGGAGATCCAGCAGTAACCCCTTGTAAAGATTGGCCAGGACCAGGTCGGCCTCCAGGGGGAGAAACTCCCGGATATCGCCCTCGTTTACCTCGGCATGGAGATGGTTGAGGGAGAGGTTGTGGCGGGTAAGGCGGACACACAGAGGATTGCGATCCACGGCCCGGACCCGGGCCCCGAGTTTGGCCGCAGCCAGGGTGAGAAGACCGCTTCCGCACCCCAGATCCCACACCTCATGGAAGGGACCCTCGCTGTTCCACAGTTCCCAGAAGGCCTGAAGCATCAGGCGGGTGGTGGGATGACGTCCGCTTCCGAAGACCACCCCTGGATCATAGAGAAGGGCCCCGGGTTGAGGGTCCCATACCGGGGTGAAGGTGAGGGAGCCCACGCGAAAGGGTTTCAGGTCCTGACGCCCCTCTCCCCATTCCTCAAAAGGGACCCGGGCCGAGAGCTCAAAGGACAACCCGAAGTTCTTTTCCACCCAGGAGGGGAGTTGGGGCTTTTCCCGGTGAAAAAAGAGCACGGTGAGGTCCTCTTCCTCCCAGCACCCGATAAAATCGGGATCCGGGAGGTCCCGCAGGGCGGGATGGGTCCCGGAAAAAGCGTAGAGATAGAGATGATGATAACGTTTATGGGGAGGACGAAGCATGACTACAGAATTTGCGCCGGCGTTTTTGATAATAGGATAAGTTTTTCTTGGCCCGGCTTCGGGCTCTTTCCAGGGCTTCGGAGGCCCAGAAGCAGGCTTCCTCGGGCTTTCGATTCCGGAAATAGGCTTCAGCCAGGGTGTCCAGAATTTCCGGAGCGCCCAGATGCCGGGCGGCTCTCCGGGCCAGTTTCAGGGCCAGCACAGGGTTGCGCACCTCCGGGTCCCGGGCGGTCAACAGCACCCAGGCCAGATTGTTCAAAAGCCAGGGATCCTCAGGGGCCTTACGCAGGGCTCTGCTATAAACCTCTATGGCCAGTTTTTCCTGATGATGGGAGAGCAGATAATCTCCCAGGGCCCTCAGGAGCGCGGGATTATTTTCGGCCCGGGTCTCCACCCCGCGCACCAGATTGGCCAGGGCCTTCTTTTGCAGACTCCCCCGGTTAAGGAGAAAGGTGCCGGAAAAGAGAAAGATAGCGGTGGCCAGGAAGAGAAATTTGAGACGTCTCAGGTTTTGATGATGTCGGCGGATCAGTTCCGGGTGCCGGGAGGCCTCATAAAGGAAGGCGATACGCTCGGCCAGACTGTAGTGATGCCAGCTCGGGGCCTGACGGAGACCGGAAAGGGCCGCGATCTTTTCCAGGGAAGAGATTATGCCCCGGGCCGAACCCAGGGATTCCAGGGCATAGAGATCGGCCTGGCGTTCAAAATTACGCAGGAAATATCCCACAAAATAACGGAAATAGAGGATGACCGCAGCCGCCAGGGAAAGGGCCAGCAGGATCTCCGGCCATAGTTGCGGACGAAACTCCTGGTTGAGAAGCCATTCCGGTCGGGGAAAAAGGGCCAGGAACAGGAACCAGAACGGCTCCAGCATTCCGTAGATCAGGACCACGAAGACGGCCAGAAAGAGAAATAGCCACAGGAGGTGGTGTCTTTTTACGTGTCCGGCCTCGTGGGCCACCACCGAAAGGACCTCGTCTTCCTCCAGGGCAGCCAGGAGGGCCGGGGAGATCAGGAGATAACGAAAAGGGGGAAAGGCCCCCAGGATCCCGGCGGTGAGTACCCGGCCTCCGAAAGGCAACCAGAGGAAGATTTCCCCCACCCTGATGCCCTGGGTTCGAAGATAGTCCTCGATGCGATGGCGTAGATGGGAAGCCGGAAAGGGCCGGGTGGGCCAGATGCGTACCGCCAGATAGGGGAAAAGGAGGACCAGCAGTCCGAGAATGGCCGGCCACAGCACATAATCCGGCAGGCCCGGCCAGAGGGCTTCCAGGACCTCGAAACCCGCCAAGGCCAGAAACCAGGGCAAAAGTGCCGGTAGAAAAAGACGTACCTGGGAAAGAAGATATTTCCCCGGGGGGAGCCCCTCCAGATAGGCCCTTTTTTCGTATCGGCCCACCAGATACCAGGCCGGAAGGAGATAGTGCAGATAAAAGAGCAGGGCCCAGAGATCCCCGGGAAGCCTCTGCGGAAGCCCCAGGAGAGCTATATCCAGGAAAAAAAAGATCAGGGCCAGCCGCGGAAGTTTCTGCTGCCGGAGGGTAAAACTTAGGGAATCGCGGGCTCCGGAGAGATACCGATGAAGAAAAAGGAGCCATAGAAGGTCCTTAGCCAGAAAAAGAAAGCCGAGGAGGCCCAGGGGAAGGACCGGGGCTTTGGGCCATCCTTCCCATAGAATCAGGGCCAGAAAGAGATAGATGATTTCGTCATAGAACACTATTTCTTGTCCTTGTTTTCGGAGGACCGGTTCTCGGCCTTTTTCCCGTCCTTTTGATTATTCTGGCCCTTGCGGACGTAATCCGTGACGTACCATCCCGAGCCCTTGAGGATGAAGGAGCTTTGACTTATGAGTTTATGAAGTTTTCCCCCGCATACCTCACAGGTGGTAAGGGGCTCATCGGTGATTTTCTGCCACACCTCCAGATGCCTCCCGCAACCCTCGCACTCATATTCGTAGATGGGCATAAGGCACCTCCTCTCTGCGAAGTTCTAGGTTCGTGCGGTAACCCGCTCTGGCTTGCCTGCGTGCGAGTAAAAATATAAAACAAGAGTTGCGGAAAGAAAGGTGGGTTCAGAGGCTCAGCCTCGAGGGTAGGAGCCCAGCCATTCCAGATGCAAACAGTGTTTCCGGACCTCGTCGAGGCATTCCCTGAGCAGGGGGTCTTCCACGTGTCCCTCGCAGTCCAGAAAGAAGAGATAACGCCAGGGTTCGCTTTTAGCCGGGCGGCTTTCGATCTTGGTGAGATTGATACCCCGGTTGGCGAAGGCCCGCAGGACCTCGTAGAGAGCACCGGGGCGGTCGGAAACACTGAAAAATAGGGAGGTTTTGTCCTGACCGGTGGGGGCAGGAGGCTGTCGCCCGATGATCCAGAAGCGGGTTACGTTACCCTTGTAGTCCTCGATGTGTTTGGCCACCACCTGAAGGTGATAGGTGCGGGCCGCCAGCGGACTGGCTATCGCCGCCACCGAGGGATCCACCGCTGCCCAGCGGGCCGCCAGGGCCGTAGAGGCTACCTCTTCCACGGTTACCGAGGGGAGATGTTTGCGTAGCCATCGCCGGCACTGGGCCAGGGCATGGGGATGGGAGAGGACCTTCTTGATGTCTTCCTTTTGGCCGGTTTGATTGAGAAGGTGGTGAGTGATGGGGATATACACCTCCCCGCAGACCTTGACCCGGTACTGCGAGAAGGCGTCCAGGGTGGTGGAGACCGTGCCCTCGATGGAATTCTCCACCGGTACCACCCCGAATCTCACCCGATCGCTTTCCACCTCCTCGAATACATCCAGTACGGATTCCACCGGCAGGAATTCAGTGCTCTGCCCGAAGAATTCTATAGCCGCCATGTGACTGAAGGTGGCCTCCGGGCCCAGGTAAGCCACCCGGAGGGGCTCCTGGGCCTGACGGCAGGTATTGATGATCTCCAGGAAGATGGCTCGCAGGGAGTCCTCGGGAAATTGGCCCCGATTCTTCTCCAGGAGCCGCCGGAGGACCTCCCGTTCCCGGGTCAGGTCCAGGCTGCTCCGCCCTTCTTTGCGTTTGACCTCCCCTATCTGTTTGGCCAGACGAAAACGTTTCTGAAGGAGAAGGAGGAGATTTTCGTCTATCTGGTCTATCTCGGCCCGGAGTCTTTGGAGTTCTTCCATGGTTCCCATAATTTATTCAGGGAGGCCAGGGACGGCAACCCCGGGCGGGACAATATCCGGCCTCAAAGGCCTGGCGGAGGGAAGGGAAGATGCGCTTTTTTCGAATCTTTTGGGCCCGGGGACACCCGGGGCGATGAAAGCGTCGGGAGCGAACGTTTCCGATATAGTAGGGTTCGGTGTCGCGAAGGAAACCGAAGATTCCCCGGCCCTGTCTCAGGGCCTGGAGCTGGGCCCGGAGGAGCCTTTTCCGGTAACGGGAAGCTCCAGGATAGTAGCAGGCCATGGCCAGGCCCTCGGAGACCAGGATCTCGGAAACCAGGCGACCATCCGGGAGAAGAAGATATCCCAGGAGCCGTCCATGGCGGTCCTTCCGGCGGAAAGCGGGTTCGAAACGCAGCGTTCGTCCCTCCACCAGCTCACGGTTACGCAGGTAAGCCTCCCGGGCAAAAGGCTCGGGAGGCCCTTCGGGCGAATGGAGTTCCGGAGCATTGATGCCCGCGTAACGCAGATGCCTTCCGTCCGCCAGGACCACGGTGTCGCCGTCGATCACCCGCACCACTTTTACCCGCAGGGCTTTCGCCCCTGCGGCTCCCAGGAGCAGAAGCAGGACCAGAACGAGGATTCTTAAAAGGGACGATTTACAAGCCCGCATTTTCCTTTTATAAGTTTAACATGCTGGAGAAAGCCACGCGCAAGGAACCGGTGCTCCTTCAGACCACAGCAGGTCTCTTCCTGGGGCTGGTGTGTTTCCATCATGGTTTCGAGAGCCTCAATTTCGTGCTGGAAAAGAGGGAATTTTTCGATTTTGAATGGCCGGCCCTGGTAACCGTGGATGCCGGGGGGTTGAAGCCCATTCTGCTGGGGCTGGAACATATCGTAGTTCAACGCCAGAATGTGATCTGGTATTCCACCTCCATTCCCGAATCCTTGCTGGAGGCCTATCGCTTGCGTCTGCCCCGTCCTCCTCAGAAGCCGCCGGAGGGGCCTCCTCCCTCCAGGCCCCCCCGCGAAAGAAAGGACCGACCTGAGAAGGTAGTGGTTTTCCCGGGGCTCAAGAATCATGAATAAGACCGGAGTTCGCATTGCCCCCTCTCTCCTTTCCGCGGATTTCGGCCGTTTGGCCGAGGAGGTTCGGGCGGTGGAAGCCGCCGGGGCGGATCTCCTCCACCTGGATGTGATGGATGGGCACTTTGTTCCCAATCTTACCTTCGGGCCTCCGGTAATTGCTTCCCTCAGGAAATACACCCGATTGACCTTTGATGTCCATCTTATGATCGAGGCCCCGGATCGATATCTGGAGGATTTTGCCCGGGCCGGAGCGGACTGGATCTCGGTGCATGCGGAGGCCTGTCCCCATCTCCAGCGCACCCTCTCCCGCATCCGGGACCTGGGTTGCAAGGCCGGGGTGGCCCTGAACCCGGCTACTCCGCTTTCCATGGTGGAATGGGTGCTGCCGGATCTGGACTATATCCTGATCATGAGTGTGAATCCGGGTTTCGGAGGGCAGAAATACCTACCGCAATCCACGGAAAAGATTCGCCGACTTTCCGCCCTGCTGGCCGAAAGGGGATATGCGATACCTATCGAAGTGGATGGAGGCATTGCCCCGGACACCGCGGCGGAGGTGGTGGCTGCGGGGGCTTCGATCCTGGTGGCCGGATCGGCGGTCTTCGGGAAGGAAGATTACCCTTCAGCTGTGGAGGCCCTTCGCCGGGCGGCTGCAAAAGCTAAGCCCTAGATCCGCGAGAAAGAGCAGGGGCAGGGCCAGAAGGATTACCAGCCAGAATCGGCCGGCATAGGGAAAGGCCAGGAGAAGGACCAGAGGAGGAAGGAGATAGAAGACTAGACTAAGGCTTCGGCGAGGGGTCCTGCTTAAGGCCGGAAATCCCTCCCGCAGGTAGGGCCAGGCGCTAAGCCAGGTAAGGATCAATACCGACCAGACAATTATCTGGGTGAGCAGTGAGGACCAGGGATGGGGAAGGAAGCTTCCGGCCAGGACAATGCCTCCGGCCCCGAGCATCTGCAGGGCGGTCTTAATCCGGGCCAGGGTCCATACGCGCATACCCTCGGGATAGAGATTGCGTAAGCCGGCAATGAGGATTTCCCGCAACAGAAGGAGGAACACCGGAAGATAGGGAAGGTAGGTCAGGTGGTAGAGAAGAAGATAGATCACGCTGACGAAGATCTTGTCCGCTACGGGATCAAGAAGCCTGCCCAGTCTGGAAGGACCTTCCCGGCGGGCCAGCCGGCCATCCAGGTAATCCGTAAGTCCCAGCAGGGATCCGATCCCTACGGCGGTAAGTTTGGCCTCCGGCCCTCCGAAAAGCAATACACAGGGAAGGGGAAGAAGGAAGATCCGCAGGAGGGTCAGGCGATTGGGAGTGAGTTTGACCATCTATTCGACCGCTTGGAGCATTTCCCAGCGTTCCTGACAGGTGCGACACCGGCGGGCCCAGGGGATGGTTTCCAGCCGCTGAATGCGGATCCATTTTCCACAGTCCACGCAGCGTCCATACTCTCCCCGGGCCAGTTTGAGCAGCGCCTGTTCAATTTCCCTCAGCAAGGGTGATTGCGGATCTTCCCGGGCTACTTCCTGTTTCCTGAAAAGGAGCAATTCCTTTAAACGTTCGAGTTCTTCCGGTCTTAGGGGGCGTCGTTCCGCCTCCATGCAATTATCTCTCCCAGTATATTCGAACCAGTTTATCTCCTTCCGACCAGCGGAAGGTAAGGTTACCTTTGTAGGCCCGGTAAATGGCCCGGCCCAGACGCTGGGCCAAATGATCGGTGGTGGTTTCTATGACCGTTCGTCCATCCTCCTCGTACATGGTGATGATCTGATGGAGAGGATTGTTTCCCCTGGCCCGTTCTACCTCATTATGGATGATACGCATGATTTCTTCCCGATGCTTTTCGTAAAAGGGGCCGGACAGATATACATAGCCCATGGCGTATCGATCCACGGCTTTCCGGCACCCGGGGCACAGGATTTTGGGAACGAAATCGGTGTCTTTGTATTCCTCGTAAAATTCCTCATCGATGATCCAGCGCTTATCACGAAATACGGCATGACAACGCGGACATAGGGCTTCTCCGGCCGGGGCCGCATCGGTGAGATAAGGATCCTCGTTGGTTTCGAATTCGTGACGTTCACGGAGCCAGCGTTCTCCCTTTCGGGCCATATATCACCTCCTAATGAGAGATCTTGCTCTTCCGGAAGAAGCGTCCCGCCCGGGGATTGATGAATTCGGTTACGGTCTGAACATAAAGATCCATACTTTTATGTAATACCTCGCCCCGCCGCATGCCCGGGACGAGCAAAAGTTTTTTGGCCTGCCCTGGCGATAAGGTAAACATCCTTTCCATCTGTGTGAAGGGGAAATCCTCGGCCAGCTGGGGGTGAAAGAGAAGGTAGGGTTTGCGGAGCGAGGGGAAGAGTTCCTTAAGGGCTTCCCGGGCCTGAGCATGGAAACTATCCAGGACCAGGCCGGTTACCTCCGAGGGATACTCCAGCGCCAGGCGAAGGGCCAGGAGGGCCCCCTCTCCTTCTCCCCATAACCATAAAGAGGAATAGAAGACCTTCTCTCTTTTCAGGAGTTCCAGAATGGAGCTAAAAAGGGAACGCAGGGTCTCGGGATCGAAGGTTTCCGGGAGGAGGGTGGCAAAGCCCTCCAGCAGAAACTTCTGGGAGAGCTCCCGGTGGAGGGGTTGAGGTTCTTCGGGCAAAAGGAAAAGCAGCGGGGAGGGGGTGCGAGGGCTGAGGAGGTGCAGAACGAGGTTCTCCAGGGTAAGGGTCCTCAGATGGGACGATCCTTCCATATTTCCTCCAGTTCTTCGGCCTCCTCATCCTTGCGTTTTACCTCCTCTTCCCAGCGCACCCGGCGTTCGTAGAGGGGGACTTCGGTGCGCAGGAACCTCTCTCTGAACTCCGGATGGGAAAGATAATCCAGGGCCGCTCGCAGGAAATTTTCCTTGAGACTGCGGAAGATGCGTTTCCTTTCCCGTTCATCTATGAAATTGCGTTCCTTGCGATATCGATAGTAGAGGACCCCTCCAGTTTCCCGGCGGAAACGTTCGTAAATTTCCGGGGAAGAGAAATGTTCAGGGCCGGCTTCAATAGGGATCTGGACCAGCATTCCCACCAGCCACCGGTCCCCGGCCAGGCGGCGGGAATAATCCCAGATCTCCAGGCGAAGCCCGTTGGGCAGATCTATCACCTCCTCCAGCCGTCCCGGCCAGAGGGGGCGGTGATCCTTACTGGGGGGAAGCCATTGATAAGCCATGACTAATGTTTAAAGACCCTCTGCCCGGTAAAGACCATGGCCACCGGAGGATCGGCTTCATTGCAGGCCTCGATGGATTCCCAGTCCCGCACCGAGCCTCCGGGCTGAATGATGGCGGTAATGCCCTCGCGAATGGCCACATCCACCGCGTCCCGGAAGGGGAAGAAGGCGTCGGAAACCATTACCGAGCCTGGCAGCCCGGCCCGGGCCGCCCGGGTTTCCTCGTCTATTTCGATCTTCTGGGACTCCGGACGCTCCCCTTTGCGGATCTCCAGTTCCAGCTGCTTATAGGGAATTCCATAGCGATCGTAACACAGGAGGTCGGCATACTTGGTGTAAGCCTTGAAGATGGCGATCTCGGTTACTCCCACCCGGTCCTGTTCGCCGGTACCGATGGCTACGGTGCACTGATCCTTCACGAAGAGTACCGAGTTGGAGGTTACTCCCAGTTCCACGGCCCAGCCGAAGAGCATGTCTTCGATTTCCCGGGGGCTCGGTTCTCGCCGGCATCGGACTTCGGTGCCATCCGGCTTGCGGGCCACGGCGGGCTGTAGGTCCTCGGGGCCGCGGACCTTATTGACCTGGGACTGCTGGACGATGAGGCCACCATCCATGAGACTCTTGAATTCCACCACGCGCTGCCCCCAGTATTCCTCCAGTCGATCCATGCGCCGGATACGAATTATGCGCAAATTGGGCCGTTTCTTGAGAATTTCCACCGCTCCCTCTTCGTATTCCGGGGCCGCTACCACCTCGAAATACTGTTCGCTGATGGCCTCGGCGCAGGCCTTGTCCACCGGACGGTTCAGGGCGATGGCCCCTCCGAAGGCGGCAATGCGGTCGGCCCGGAAGGCCCTTATAAAAGCCTCGGATATGGTTTCCCCGTAGGCTACCCCGCAGGGATTATTGTGCTTCACGATTACACAGCAGGGTTTTTTGGATAGATAGCGCAGGATGTTCAGGGAATTGTCCACATCCGTAAGATTGGTCTTACTGGGGTGTTTGCCGAACTGAAGCATGTCCTCCTCACGGAGGCTGGAGACCAACCCCCACCCCGGACGAATAAACTCGCATTCCCCCAGGATCAGGTTACCGTTTACCAGTTCGTAAAGGGCGGCCTCCTGATCCGGATTTTCTCCGTAGCGCAGCCCTCTTTCTTCAATCACTCCGGGTTCGACCTCGATTTTCCAGGTGCGTTTACGGTAAACCAGGGTCTGATCCCCGAAGGTTATGCGTATTTCCGGAGGGAAATGATCGCCCTTAACCGTGCGATACATCTTTTTGAGATCTTCGGACACTACAACACCCCCTTTCCCGAATTTTCCTTCTCAAGGATAGCCCGAAAGGGGGGACCTAGTCAAACCGTAAATTGGATTCCCTGGAGAAGGTTGACAAAGATTTTAAGTCTTCTTACTTTCTTCCCTGCGAAGGATTCGAGTTTGCGGCCAGAGTTCGGGGCATGGAAGGCGGGGCAGAGGCAGCGGTAAGACTGCGTGTGCCCTTACACGGGCGACCGTGGGCTCATTTTCCTCTTCCTTCCCGTTTGAAAGAGAACCTGGAGAAACAGGGGTTTCAGCGTACCACCACCCTTCAGGATCTGGCCCTGAGTGAGGTGTTGCGGGGCCGGGACGTGATCCTGCGGGCTCCTCGCGGAAGCGGAAAAGGGATCTTTCTGCTTATTGCTGCCCTGGATCGGCTGCTTCGCACCGATGGAGAGGGGGAGATACGTCCCCGGGTCCTTATCCTTACCTCCGGGGAAGCCCGAGCCCGAACCCTGGCCACCTGGGGGGAGCGCCTGGCTCAGGGCCTGGAGACGAGGATAACCCTTTGTGCCTCGGAGGATCGTCTCACCGAAGAAGAGTTGCGGGCGCTGGAGGGAGTAGGGGATCTTCTCATCATTACCCCGGACGGTCTCCATCGGGCCCTCAAGTGGAACCTTCTCAAGCCTCAGGGCCTGAGACTCCTCATCGTGGATGAGCTGGATCGAATGGTGGCCCGCAGCCAGACCTTTATGCGCCAGCTCCTTCAGAAACTTCCGCCCCCGGACCGTCACCAGACCCTGATTCTTCTGGAGGAGCCTTCCTATCCGGCTCTGGAGGTGGCTGCGGAGGTTACCCGGGATCCGGAAGAGATCTATATCGAGGAGGGGAGAAGGGATTTTGAGAATCTGGAGCTCTGGGTAATCCATCTTTCCCGGGAGGAGAAACTTTCTCTGCTTCTCGGGCTCCTGCGAAAGAGGGGCTGGCCCCGGGTTCTCATCTTTGTAAACGAGAAACTGGAGGCCCAGAAACTCACCGAGGATTTGAAAGCCCTGGGACTTAAGGCGGTATTCCTGAAACCGGAGCTGCCCTTACCCCTTCGGCTTAATTTTCTCCGCCTCTTTGCCCGGGGAGAGGCCCGGGTGATGGTGGCTACGGATGCCGGCTGTCGCTTCATTCAGGACCCGGATCTGGACCTGATCATAAACTACGATCTTCCGGAAGTGCCCAGCGATTTTCTGCAACGGGCGGGCAAGATCAAAGGGGCTACCGGGACCATAATCTCCCTGTGTGACGAAACCGGGGCCTTCTTTCTGGAGGGAATAGAGGAACTTCTGGGACGCAAGATCCCGGTACTTTATCCGGAGCCGGAGGAGGAATGGTTTGTTTCTCCGGCGGAGGTGCGTTCCGAATTGGGGGGAGGCGGAAGCAAAGGGCGTCCTCGGCGTGCTGCTCCCCGCGGGAAGAAACGGCCTCATTCGCGGCGCTGAGCCTGGTTCCTTTCCCGAAGGAACCGTTCTATTTCTTCCAGGAAGGCCGGTAGCAATTGATCTTCGGCCACCTTGCGGATGATTTTTCCCTCCCG
>NZ_WFVX01000069.1:0-2036 GCF_015491435.1 Thermosulfurimonas sp. | reverse complement strand
GTTTGAGGCGGACCACCCGAAACCCCAGACGGGAAAACATGCGTTTCACCTGGTGATGCCGCCCCTCATAAAGGGTTATCTCCAGCCGGGTGGAATCCGCGGACCCGTAAAGGAGACGAGCCCGCGCCGGAAGGGTGAGCCGGCCCTCCAGGATAAAACGTTCCTCCAGGCGAGGAAGAAGTTCCTCCGGGAATTCCCCTTCCACCTCTACCTCATAGACCCGCGGAAGACGGTACCTGGGATGGAGCAAACGATGGGCCAGCTCCCCGTCGTCGGTGACAAGCAGCAGTCCCTCGGCATCGCGATCCAGCCTTCCCACCGGGAAAAGACGCTCGTGACGGGGCACCTCCCGAAAGAACTCCATGACCGTGGGGAGTCTATCCCGGGTGGAGGTTACGTATCCCGGGGGTTTATAGAAGAGAAAATAGCGATAGTCCGGAGGATAACCCACCGGTTTTCCGTCCACCTCCACCCGTTCCCCGGGCCGCACCCGATAGGAGGGGTCCCTTACGGGACGTCCCTCCACCCTAACCCGCCCCTTGAGGATCAGCTTTTTGGTCTCCCGGCGGCTCCCCAGACCGGCCTCAGCCAGAAAACGATCCAGCCGCATCACCACCATATTCCGGCGGCAAGAATAGAAACCAGGGAACCCGGTCCGAAGGGCACGGCCTCCTGGTAATAGATCTCTCCGGTGAACGGGTATCCCTCGAGAAAGGCGCGGAGGAGGATCAGCGAGGAAAGACCGCATATCTTGAAACTCAGACTGCGGCGGGCCTCCTCCAGAAAGTCCCGGTAGTCCCCCCGAAAAAGGGTTTCCATCAACTGTCGATCCCGGGCCACCGCCCGGCTCCCCTCCTGCGGACCGGCGAAAAAGGCGTCTCCGTACCGTTTCCCCAGGTGGGCAAAGTCTATCCCCAGGATCATGTAGGTCCTCTCGTCCCAGAGCTTTCGAAGCACCTCCACCCATTTTCGGTAAAGAGGCTGGGCCTCGAGAGGATCCTCTCCGCGGAGGAGATAAGGCTCCATGGATCCCACCAGAAAAGGTACCACTTTGAATTCGGAAAAGAGATGGCGCAAAAAGAGGGTCTGAAATTCCAGCGAATGTTCCCGACGGTGAGCAAAATGATCCGGAAAAACCGGAAGGGCCTCCATCAGCCGGGAGGTTAGCGTTCGATCTACCCGTACCTTTCCCAGAGGGGTGTCCATATCCTTGAGGAGCAGGGAAAGGGGGGCATCCAGTTGATGCCCGGTGCCGAGCAGGATCACCCTCGCTCCCGGGGGAAGTTCAAGGGCCCGATAAGCCGCAGCAAACCCCCGGGCCCCGGAACGGAGATCCAGGTGGGGTGCGATGAGTATGCGGGGAGGTTTCCGGGGCTGCGGCGTAAAGGAAGAAAGGATTTCATCCAGGAACCTTCGCAGAGATTCCGGATCCTGGGGATAGGCCTGTCCGGCGCAGGCCGGGGGACGAACCGGTTCCCTGTGCCAGGATTCCTCCGCGGCCCGACGGAGTCGTTCAAAGTTCTCTCCCTCCAGGAATCCGCTTCGGTCAAGCTTTTCCACCAGATGGATAATCTCTTCCAGAAGGACCAACCGCCCCAGCACCCGGGTGGCTGCGGCCTGAAGATCGCGAAGATCGTGATGTCCATCCATGAGGGCCAGTACCGGACCCAGGACCTGGGGCACCACCAGGGTCTCCTGGCTGTAGCCCAGGGGATCGCGCAGGAGGAGAGAGGAACGCCCCTGCCAGTTGAGGGGCAGGACCTCAAGCGGTCTCAGACGGGGGGTAAAGGTCGGACTCACTCCATCCCCCCGAAGTCCTCCGGCCCCAGCTCCCTTACCGCCTCCTTCACCCGTTCTAGAGCGTCATAATACTCATCTTCTATGGTTCGCACCCGCACGCCGTAGGCCCGCTGGATGGCCTTGCGCACGATTTCTCCCTTAAGCAGGGCATTGGTCCAGCCCATCTCGGCGTATTTGCTGTTCACCTCCTGGTTGAGCTCCACCAGGGCCCGGGCCCGACGTCTTCTTTCCTCCAC
>NZ_WFVX01000068.1:0-2755 GCF_015491435.1 Thermosulfurimonas sp. | reverse complement strand
GGCCATGACCGGGGAGATCA
The DNA here is from genome assembly GCF_015491435.1 of Thermosulfurimonas sp. Lineage (NCBI taxonomy): Bacteria > Pseudomonadati > Thermodesulfobacteriota > Thermodesulfobacteria > Thermodesulfobacteriales > Thermodesulfobacteriaceae > Thermosulfurimonas > Thermosulfurimonas sp. The sequence goes on along the minus strand of NZ_WFVX01000068.1, from coordinate 2,735 downwards.
CCCTGCGGGGGCGGGTATTACCGGTGGGCGGGCTTAAGGAGAAGCTCCTGGCCGCCCGGCGGGGGAACATCGAGACGGTGATCCTTCCCAAGGAAAACGAGAAAGATCTCAAAGAGATTCCGCCCAAGGTGCTCAAGAACCTGCGCCTGGTGATGGTGGAACATATGGACGAGGTGCTCAAGGAAGCGCTGGTGCTCGAAGATCCGGAAAAGCTCTTTCGGGATGTACCGCCGCTGGATATCTGGACCCTGGTCAAACAGAGGGAGGAACAGGAGATCCGGGCGCATTGACAGAACCGGGGGTTATGGTAATTTTGGCCCCGGAGGGCGGATAGCTCAGTGGGAGAGCATCGGCCTTACAAGCCGGGGGTCAGAGGTTCGAATCCTCTTCCGCCCACCAAAAAGAGAGGTTATAATTAGAAAGGAACGCGGGGCTGTAGTTCAGCACGGTTAGAACGCCGGCCTGTCACGCCGGAGGTCGCGGGTTCAAGTCCCGTCAGCCCCGCCATTTTCTATTCCCATGACTTGGTCAGCGGGGTTTTATCTCAAAAAGGTCCTCCTCTATCTTCTCTATCCTTCCGGTTTAGTCCTTTTACTCCTGGCGGGCACGGCTATTTATGCCCTCTGGGGTAAACGACGCGGAAAAAGAAGGGCTTTCCTTTTCCTGGCCCTTTTTCTTTACTACTTGAGCTGCACCCCTTTTTTGCCTCACTTATTGCTAAAACCCCTGGAGAAGGGCTTTAAGCGGCCGAACACAGGGGTCATCTCCAGGGCTTATGCGGTGGTGGTGCTCCCGGCCCGCATTTACGGAAAAAGCGGGCTTGCGCTGGAGGAACGCTTCAGCCGGGAAACCTGGGCCCGCTTCATGGCCGGGATAAGACTGGTTCGCGAACATCCGGGGTTGCACCTCATCGTGGTGGGGGGGTCTTGGTCCGGACCGGGAGCGCGTTATTTGGCCCGGCTGGGAAGCACCCTGGGGGTAAAGGTAGAGGCCCTGGACCAAGCGCCGGATACCATCACCAGCGCGCGGATACTCCGGGAGCGTCTGGCAGGCAAACCCTTTCTCCTGGTTACCAGCGCCCATCACCTCCGGCGCGCCCTTTATCTCTTCAAGCGGGAGGGGCTGCGCCCCATTCCCTACCCGGCCCTCTATCTCTCCCACCAGACCGAACCCGTTAGCCCCTGGTTTCTCAACTTTTTGCCGGATCCGGTGTATATGGAAATAACCAATGAAGCTGTGCATGAGTATCTGGGGCTTTCTTTCTATTATCTTCGAGATTTCCTGAAGGGGAAAATCCATGGAAAGACTTGAAAAGATCCTCAAGGCCTCGCACGAAGCCACGCATCAATTTATAACTCAAGAAGGCTCCAAGATCCTCCAGCTGGTGGAAAAGACCCGGGAGACCTTTCGTCGGGGAGGGAAGCTTCTTATCTTCGGAAACGGCGGTAGTGCGGCGGATGCCCAGCATCTGGCCGCGGAACTGGTAAATCGGTTCCGGCGGGAGAGGGAGCCTCTTCCGGCCCTGGCCCTCACCACCGATACCTCCATTCTCACCGCGGTAGCCAACGATTATTCCTTTGACCTGGTGTTTGTTAAACAAATCGAGGCCCTGGGAAGGCCGGGGGATATAGCCCTGGGAATAAGCACCAGCGGCCGTTCTCCCAACGTGATAAAGGCCCTGAAACGGGCCCGGGAGATAGGGCTCTACACCGTGGGGCTTACCGGGGGCCAGGGCGGCGATCTTCCCGAGGTATGCGACCTTCTTCTGGCGGTGCCCTCTAACGAAACGCCCCGGATCCAGGAGGGACACCTCCTTTTTATCCATATCTTTGCGGAACTGGTGGAGGAGGCCTTTAGTGCCCCGTAGGATCGAACCTCTGGATTTCGGAGGGCTTCGCACCTACAGTCTGCGGGATCGTCCCAGCAAGGTATCCCTGGAAAAGCTGGGGAAACCCTTTCCCGCCGGGGCCTCCTTTCGGGAATTTCTGGCCTCTCTTCCCCGGGAACTTGCAGCCAGGGATCTTCTGGATCTGGCCGAAGACATTGTTCGGGCAAGGAAGAAAGGACGGCCTTTTATTTTTGCCTTCGGTGCTCACGTGATCAAAGTGGGGGTTTCTCCCTTTCTGGTGGCCCTGATGGAGAGGGGCATCATTACCGCCCTGGCCACCAACGGGGCGGCCATGGTCCACGATGCCGAACTGGCCATGGTAGGGAACACCTCGGAGGATGTAGCCAAGGCCTTAAGTGACGGGAGCTTCGGAGCGGCCCGCGAGACCGGAGAGCTCTTAAACCAGGCCGCCCGTCTGGGAGCCGAGGGGATGGGGCTGGGTAGAGCCCTGGGAAAGCTCCTGGCCGAGGGCGATTTCCCTTACAAGGATCGAAGCCTTTTTGCCCGGGCCTACCTCCTGGGAATACCGGTTACGGTCCATGTGGCTTTAGGGACGGACATCGTCCATATTCATCCTTCCGCCGATGGAGCAGCCATCGGACAGGCCACCTTCCTGGATTTCCGACTCCTGGCCCGCTTGATCTCCGATCTGGAGGGCGGGGTTTTTCTGCTGGCCGGTTCCGCGGTAATCCTTCCGGAGGTCTTTCTCAAGGCCCTTTCCGCGGTTCGGAACCTGGGATATCGGGTGGAGCATTTCGTTACCGCCAATCTGGATTTTATTCGGCATTACCGTCCCCTCACCAATGTGGTGCACCGACCTACCCTTTCCGGCGGAAAGGGTTATAGT
>NZ_WFVX01000067.1:0-12302 GCF_015491435.1 Thermosulfurimonas sp. | reverse complement strand
CCCCGATCTCGTTCCGCCCCGTAACCTCAAAACGATAGGTAAAATCGCCGTCCGAGATTCTGGCAATTCCTTTAACCAGCCTGGTTAAGGGACGACCTATGCTGAAGTGATAGAATACCCAGGCCAGGATCAATACCGCGAGAGCGGTAAAAAGTATTACATACAGTTGTCTGTGAACCAGTGCGGAAAAGCCCTGGAGGGTCTCTTTGGAATAAAAAAGCACAAAGTAACTATTGACCCGCCCCTCCTGCCAGCGAGGATGACACCTCAGGCAGTATCGGGAGGTCTTTATCGGGACCACCGAAACGATGGCCTGTTCCTTAAGATGGAGAGGGCTGGAAAGAAGAGCCCGATAATTCCTGCCCCTGGCCCCCTCCCTGGAGGAATATAACACCCGTCCCTTACTATCCGTAAGAGAGAACTCCAGCACCCCTTTCTCCTGGGCTATGACCCTGAGAAGTCGCGAAAAGTTGACCATGTTTCCCTTTCGGAGGGAGTCCACCGCCCCCTGAACCGCCACCCGCGAAAGATTCTGAAGATCCCTGAGCAAGGCGTTTTCAATCAGCCTCCGCACCTTTCCCTGGGTATAGTAGGTAATCCCTGTGAAAAAGAAACATATAAGAAGGACCAGGAGGGTGATTTTATGACTCAACTTGAGAACCATCTCCGCCTCCTATAAGGGCCTCGGGCCTTATCTTCTGGGGATCGGTGTAGATCCCCTCCTCCCGGGGCCAGGGCCAGGAGGGATGGGCACATCCCACACAGGGGGTATTGGCATCCACACACCAGGAAGTATTGCGGTTCCAGCGCCTTAAGGGACAGTCGGCATAGGTCACCGGCCCCCGGCATCCCATCCGGAAGAGACATTGCCTCTTATCCCGTGCGTAATCCATGACATAGCGATCCTGATTGAACCACTGGAAACGCTGGCAGTTGGAATGCACGACCTCACCGTAGTACATTACCGGCCGTCCATCCCTGTCGAGCTTGGGTAGTCGGCCGTAGGCCACGAAATAGGCCACCGTACCGGTAAAACGCACTCCGTTCATGGGGCAGCCCGGAATCCTCACCACGGGTTTCTCGATGCGGAGTTTTTTGAGATATTCCGGAAGACTCACGGCCCCGGTTTCGGGATTGGCCGCCGGAATCCCTCCGTAGGAGGCGCAGGTGCCGCAGGCGATAAGGGCAAGCGCTCCCTCAACCACCTCCTTCAAAAAATCCGCCAGGTACTCCTCCCGAATGGTGCAGGCCCCCTTCATCTTTAAGGGAATAGATCCTTCAAAGCAAAGGATATAACCTCCCTGCCCCTTCAATTCCTCGATAATGCGTAACACTTCCTCTCCCTGAGCCACGGAAAGGACCGGATGAAACTTGAGGTCCACCAAAGAGGTCAGAAGAGGGACCAATCCCGGGGAATCCGTATAAACCAGGGAGACCGAATCACCCGAACAGGCCTGCCCTGTAAGCCAGATCACCGGCGGTTCCTTGCGGGCGATCTTCATGAAGGCCCGGGCCAGGTCCTCCGTAAGACATTCCGTGCCGCAGAGGACCAGGGAAAGTTTTCCGCAGAACTTGAGGAATTCCCGCCGGGTGAAGTTCCAATTCATGCCGACCTCCTAATGGATACTGCAGGCCAGACAGGGATCGTAACTCCTTACCACCCTTCCCACCTCTATCAGCCCCTCTTTGAAACGCACCGGGCAGCCCTCCAGGGCCTTTTCCGCCGGCCCGGGGCGCCCCTCTGCATCCCGGGGAGAAAAATTCCAGGTACTCGGCACCACGCATTGATAGCGCGTGATACGCCCTTGCCTGGCCTCTACATAGTGCAACAGTTCTCCCCGGGCGGCATTGGAAAGCCCCAACCCGGAACCGGTTACCGGGGCCTCGGGATTGACGGTCTTTATGGTGGGTTCACGATAATCAAGGGCCGAAAGGGCCTCCTGACAGAATTCGAGCAGCAGAACCGTTTCCACCGCCCGGGCCAGATGTCTTCCCATGGTGGAAAAGGCCGCCCGTTCGTTCTGCCCGAGAGAGCGCAGGATCTGGAGAAGTTTTCTTCGCCCGCGGTTCGAAAACCAGACCCGGGAAAGAGGACCGGTCTCCATGGGATGGCCATCGTAGCGCGGGGCCTTGATCCAGGAATAGGCTCCGGCCTTGCCATAAGCGGGACGGGTCTCTCCCTCCCGGAAGGACCTGGCCCCTCCCTCGTAGTAGGAATGGGCCACATGTTCCACAATCTTTTCCACCTCAAAGGGCCTTTCCTCAAAGTCTATAAGGACCCCCGCCCGGAAAAGGGGTTCTCCCAGGGATCTGAATCCGCCGTAAGAAAGGAGGTTAAAATAGCCCTGCCCTATACGAAAATATTCCCGGTAAAGATGGCTCAGTTTGAGCACATCCGGAAGATAGGCATCCAGGGTAAACCGGTAGATCCGATCCACGATTTCCGAGACCTTGGCCGTCTTTTCGGGAGTAAGCTCCACGGTAACCCCACCGGGAAAAATGGTGTGGCTAAAAGGGACTTTTCCTCCGAGGACCGCCAGGGCCTGTGCCCCCGAGCCTACCACCTCCAGGGCCTCGAGGTAATGAGCCACGAAGGGTAAAGCCACCTCCGGGTCCCGGATATAATCTCCCGGAACCTTGCGGGTAAAAATCCACGGTTTTTTGTTCTTTACCCAGCTCTTTACCGCCGAAAGCAGCGGATCTTTCCCTTTATAGGCCAGGACCGCCCCGAAATCCACGTAATCCGGCAGGGCAAGATGGTAGAAGTGAAGAAGGTGGTCCTTGGCCATGTGCAGGGCAAGAATGATATCGTGAAGAAGCAATCCGTTCCGGGGAACCTCCAGCCCGTAAAGATCGGCCAGCGCCCTCGCAGAGGCCACCCCGTGGACCTCGTGACACACCCCGCAGATCCTCTGGGTGATGCGCTGGGCATCAAGAGGCCTTCGGCCAATAAGCAAATTTTCAAAGCCCCGATACATCTCCCCCCGGGCCCGGGCCGAAACTACTCGCCCCCCTCTAACCTCGGTCTCAATACAGAGGTGTCCCTCGATCCTGGTAAATGGCGAAAGAACCTTCTTCATAGTCTGAACGTTATTTTTAATATTTTGTTAACCGTATTTGCTTGGTGTTTTAACCTAAAGCTAGAGTAAATGTCAATACGTGAATTATTTCGATTTCAAAATTATCGCACCTTTGTATTTTCTGCTTACTTGAAAACTTTATCCCGCTATCTGTCTTATTCTGGACGGTCCGCCCGGAAGGCTGGATATTGATGGAGAACCAGGGAAGGAGCCCCTTGTTTTCTCATGGACTCTCCCGGGGGAGAGATCTGGAGTAAAATTCGGGCCAGGAGATTTTTCGGAAAAGACCCGGAAAGGAGAGTTTTACTTATGGATAAGAAACGGGTTCTCGAGATAGATCGGCGGCATATCTGGCATCCTTACACCCAGATGAAGGATTATGAGGGACGCGATCCGGAGGTGATCGTCCGGGCCGAGGGGCTTAAACTCTACACCGCCGAGGACCGCGTCCTTTACGACACCATTTCCTCCTGGTGGTGCAATCTTCACGGTCACCTTCATCCCCGGTTGAACCGCGCCCTGCGGGAGCAACTCGAGCGCCTGGAACACGTAAACTTTGCCGGCTTCACCCACCCTTACGCCGCGGAGGTGGTGGAAAGGCTCCTTAAGTTTCTGCCGGAAAAGCTTACCCGTTTCTTTTTCTCCGATAACGGCTCCACCGCGGTGGAGGTGGCCTTAAAGATGGCCTTTCAGTACTGGCAGAACCGGGGCGAGACGCGCCGCACCCGCTTTCTGGCCCTGAAGGAGGCTTACCACGGAGACACCCTAGGGGCGGTGAGCGTGGGCGGGGTGGATCTCTTCTTCCGCCTTTATCGTCCCCTAACCTTTGAGACCTTCAGGGCCCCGGCCCCCTATTGCTACCGCTGTCCGGAAAACCCTTCCCCGGATTTCACCCGGGATGCGAGCGAGGTCCGGTGTGATTTTTGGTGCCTCAAGGAGCTTCGCCGGATCCTTGAGGAACACGCGGAGGAAATCTGTGCGGTAATTGTTGAGCCCCGGCTTCTTGCCGCAGGGGGCATGATCGTTTATCCCGCGGAATATCTCCGGAGGCTCAGGGCCCTCTGCGATCGCTACGAGGTCTTTCTCATCTTCGACGAGGTGGCCACCGGTTTCGGACGCACCGGGGCCATGTTCGCCCTCGAGACCGCGGGGGTGGTTCCGGACATCCTCTGTCTCTCGAAGGGCCTTACCGCGGGGTACCTTCCCCTGGCTCTCACCGTGACCACCGAGGAGATCTATCAGGCCTTTTACGCGGACTACCTCGAGGGAAAGACCTTCTACCACGGCCACACCTTTACCGCCAATCCTCTCGCCTGCGCGGTGGCCGCAGAAAATCTCAAGATCTTTGAGGAGGAAAAGCCGCTGGAGAAAGGGGCGCGGGTGCGGGAGTTCTTCCATCGGAGGCTTCTGGAGCTCTTCTTCGATCGCCCCTATGTGGGAGACATTCGGTATCTGGGTTATGTGGGGGCGGTGGAACTGGTGCGCCATCGCCACACGAAGGAACCCTTCCCGCCGGAGTTGCGCCTGGGTTTCAGGGTCTATATGTCCTCCCTTGCCGAGGGCGTGGTCCTTCGCCCCTTGGGGGATGTGATCTACTGGTTCCTCCCTCTCTGCGTAACCGAGGAAGAGCTGGAGGAAATCCTTTCCCGAAGCCTGAGGGTCATAGAGGGGGTGGTAGGATCTCTTTCATGAACGAAGAGATTCGGCGGGAGCTTGAGGAGCTTGAAAGAAAGGGGCGGCTCAGGAGACTTCGCACCGTGGAGGCCCGGCGCGGGCCCTGGGTCAGGGTCTCCGGACGCTGGCTGCTAAACCTCTCCTCCAACGACTACCTGGGTTTTTCCGCCGAGCCCCCGGAGATTTCCGCCCTCACCGAGATCCTCGAAAGGTTCGGGCTCGGAGCCGGAGCGGCCCGGCTCCTTTCCGGAAATCACGCCCTTTATGCGGAACTCGAGGAGGAACTCGCCCGGCTTTACCGACGCCCGGCCCTCATCTTCTCCAGCGGATACCTCGCCAACCTGGGAGTCCTTTCCGGGCTCTGCGGAAGACGGGACGCCATCTTTTCCGATAAACTGGTCCACGCAAGCCTCATCGACGGGATGCGCCTTTCCGGGGCGGCCTTCTACCGCTACCCGCACCTTGATCTTGAGGCCTTAGAGGGGCTCCTTAAAAAACACCGGGGAAAACACCGCCGGGCGGTGATCTTAACGGAGTCGGTCTTTAGCATGGACGGAGACTTTCCGGATCTTTCCGCCCTTTCCGAACTTTCCGCCCGCTACGAGGCCCTCCTGGTGGTGGATGAGGCGCATGCCGTGGGGGTCTTCGGGGAGAAGGGGCTCGGGCTTTGCGAGGAACTGGGGGTGCTTTCCCGGGTGGATGTTCTCGTCGGCACCTTCGGCAAGGCCCTGGGAAGCTACGGGGCCTTTGTAGTGGCCCGGGAGGAGATCCGGGAGCTTCTCGTGAACCGGGCCCGAAGCTTTATCTTTACCACCGCGCTTCCGGCGGTGGTGGTGGCCGGGGCGCTTGCGGGGCTTAAGAGGGCGGTGGCCGCAGGCGATCGACGCAAAAGGGTGCGGGGCCTTTCCCGTTTTCTGCGAGAGGCCCTGAGGCTTCCTTCCCAAGGGCTTTCCTCCGAGGTGCCCATCGTTCCGGTCATCTTAGGGGAGGACCGGAAGGCCCTTTCGGTTTCGGAGAGGCTTTATGAGGCGGGGTTTCTCGCCCCGGCCATAAGGCCCCCCACGGTCCCCGAGGGCACGGCCCGGCTGCGCCTTTCCCTTTCTGCCACCATGAAGGAGCAGGATCTCCTGCGCCTTGCCGAGCACCTGAGGGATGAAATATGCGGGCCGTGCTCTTAGGGAAGGAAGGTGAACTTCGGGTGTTTTTCTGCGGCTGGGGCCTGGATGAGCGCCCCTTTCTGGAACTCGTCCCCCCGGGGAAAAGACTCCTTCTCCTTTACGACTACCGCGCCCCGGAGCCCCCCGCGGGAATCCCGGAGGAGGCGAGGGAGGCCCCGGTTCTTGCCTGGTCACTCGGGGTTTACTGGGCCCTTCGGTTAAGGGAGTTTTTCCGCGGACCCCTTATCGCCGTCTCCGGAACCGGGGCCTTTGCTAATCGGGAATTCGGAATTGATCCCCGGCTCGTAAGGCTCACCCTTAACGGTCTTAAACGCGAGGGCGAGGCGGTGCGGGAGAGGTTCTTTTCCCGGATGTTTTCCTCAGAGGACCACCTCAAACGCTTTTTCCGCAATCCCCCACAAAGGGCGCTTCCCGAGGTGGTGGAGGAGCTTTCGGCCTCGCTTACACTTCCACCAGTATTTCCTTCCCCCGGAGACTACCTTCGGGCCGTAATCCCCCGCGCGGACCGCATCTTTCCTCCTCGCGCCCAGAGGCGTTTCTGGGAGAGGGTCGGGGTTCCGGCCGAGGAGATACCCGAAGGACACTTTCCCTTTTATGCCCGGAGGGATCTCTGGTCGTGGTAGAGAGGCTTTCCCTTCTCAAAAAGCGCTTCCTTCGGGCCCTTCCCTCCTACGAGGAGGAGGCCCGGGTGCAGAGGCTCCTTTCCGAAAGGCTCCTTTCGACCATCCTTTCGGAAGGAAGGGCCTTTTCCCGGGTGCTTGAGCTCGGCTGCGGAACCGGTCTTTTCACCCGCCGGGCAAGAGAAACCCTTGAGACCCGGCTTTATGTGGCCTGCGATCTTCTTCCCGAGTGCGGAAGATGGGTGAGCCCTCTCGGGGTGAGGTTTCTTCTTGCGGATGCCGAAAGGCCCCCCTTTCGGGAAGGGGTCTTTGATCTAGTGGTGGGGTCCGCGGTGGCCCAGTGGTTCCGGGCCCCGAGGGAGGCCCTTTTTCGTCTTTCGGAACTTTTAAGACCCCGGGGACTCCTTGCCCTTTCCATCTTCGGCCCTAAGACCATGCGGGAACTTCCCCGAAGCGAGGTCCCCGCAGGGCTTCTTTCGGTTGAGAGCTGGCTTAAACTTTCTCCGCCCGGGTTTTCCGTGATCCGGGCCGAAAGGTATCTTGAAAAGGTCCCTTTTCCCGATGGTCTTTCCGTGTTAAGGCATCTAAAAAGGACCGGGGCCTCGGGGTATCTTCGCGGAAGCGGGGTTTCGCGCCTTAAGGCCTGGCTTCGCGAAAATCCGGGGCCTTTAGAACTTACCTTTGAGACCGGGGTGATCCTCTGGCGGAAGGAAGACTGATCTTCATCACCGGAACGGATACCGGCGTGGGGAAGTCCTACGCCACGGGGCTTCTTGCCCGGGCCTATCTTGAGCTCGGGCTGCGGGTCATCACCGCAAAACCCGTCCAGACCGGAGCCACCGAACCCGAGGACCTTCTCCTTCATCGCCGCATCATGAGGCTTCCTCCGGACCCGCCCGAGCTTCTCTCCTTAACCGGCCCTTATCTCTTCTCCTATCCCGCGGCCCCGGCCACGGCGGCCAAAAAAGAAGGGCGAAGGGTAGAGATCGCCCGGATCGTTGAGGCCTTAAGGAGGCTGCGCGCGACCTACGAGGTGGTGCTGGTGGAGGGGGCAGGCGGGCTCTTCGTGCCCTTTACCGAGGATCACACCTTTCTGGACCTCATCCAGCTCTTTCTCTCCCCGGTGGTGGTGGTTTCCGCAGCAAGGCTCGGGACCATCAACCACACGGTGCTAACGCTTGAGGCCCTGCGCCTGCGCTCTCTCGTGATCCCGGCCCTGATCTATAACCTCTACTTTGCCGAAGACGAATACCTCGCCGAAGAAAGTCTCTCGGACATCCTCCGGATCTTCGGTCCGCTTCCGGTCTTAAGGATGCCCGGGTTTTCCCCGGAAAACCCTCCGGTCGCCACGGTCAGGGAATTTTTGACGAAGACGCCCGGACTCAGGCCTTAAGGCCCGAGGTGTAGCCGAGATCAAGGATCATCTGCCGGTCGTCGGAAAGCCTCCGGCCCCGGGTGGTAAGATAGTTTCCCACCATGAGGGCGTCGCAGATGAGGGGCACGAAGACTTGAAGCTCGCGCAGGTTGTACTCCCGCCCGCCGCAGACCCGAATCTGGGTCCGCGGAAGTTTCAGACGCAAAGCCACCAGGATGGCAAGGCACTTAAGGGGCGTAAGATACCGGGCCCTTTCAAGGGGAGTCCCGGGTATGGGGTGGAGGAAGTTTACCGGCACAGAGTCCGGCGAAAGCTCGGCCAGGGTTTCGGCCAACTCAAGAATCTCCTCCTCGCTTTCCCCGAGGCCGAAGATCCCGCCGCAGCAGAGCGAAAGGCCGGCCTCCTTCACTCTGAGGGCCGTCTCGTAGCGGTCGCGCCAGCGCTGGTGGCTGCATATTCGGGGATAGAAACTTTCCGCGGTCTCAAGGTTGTGGTGATAGCGGGAAAGCCCGGCCGCACGAAGCATCTCAAGTTCCGGAAGGGAGAGTTGTCCCAGGGAGGCGCAGAGCTTAAGCCCCGGAAACTCACGGCGCACACGCTCCACGACCCGGGCAAGGCGCTCAAGCTCCCCGGACGAAGGTCTTACCCCGCTGGTCACCAAGCTGAAACGGTCGATCCCGGCGCGGGTCGCGGCCTCCGCGGCACGCAGGAGTTCGTCTTCGGAAAGGAGGGGATATTCCGGGGCGCGGGTTTTCCAGTGCGCGGACTGGGCGCAAAAACGACAGTCCGAGGGACAGCGCCCGCTTTTGGCGTTTACGATGGCGCAGGTCTCAACCCGCCTTCCGAAATGTTCCTCCCGGAGCCTTCTCGCCTCCTCAAGATAGGGCCAGAGCGAAATTTCTCCGGTAAGGAGGGAAAGAAGAGTCTCACGCTCCATGGGTTTAACTTTAACATAGAAAGGGGCGGCGTAAGCAGCGCCGCCCCTTATCCTCAAGCCCCAAAATGTGGGCCTTAGGCTTTTATTCCCAGTTGCTTCTCTTTTTCCGCCACCAGGAGTCTCGTTTTCACGATGGTGTCCGGGGTAAGGCTCATGGAATCGATGCCGCACTCCACCAGAAACTCCGCAAAGTCCGGGAAGTCGCTCGGAGCCTGCCCGCAGATCCCGATCTTCCGGCCCCGTTCCTTGGCCGTGCGGATCACCTGCCGGATGAGGCGTTTTACGGCCTCGTTCCTTTCGTCGTAAAGATGGGCCACCAGTTCCGAGTCGCGGTCCAGGCCCAGGGTGAGCTGGGTGAGGTCGTTTGAGCCGATGGAAAAGCCGTCAAAGATGTCGGCAAACTGGTCGGCCAGGACCACATTGCTCGGGATCTCGCACATGACATAGATCTCAAGCCCGTTTTCCCCCTGCTTGAGCCCGTGTTTTTCCATCACCGCGATGACCCGTTTCCCCTCCTCCGGGGTGCGGCAGAAGGGAATCATGACCTTGACATTAGTGAGCCCCATCTCGTCGCGCACCCGCTTTAAGGCCTTACACTCCAGGGCAAAGGCCGGCTCGTACTTGGGATCGTAATAGCGCGAGGCCCCGCGCCAGCCGATCATGGGGTTGTGCTCCACCGGCTCGTAGAGCCACCCCCCGAGGAGGTTGGCGTACTCGTTGCTCTTGAAGTCCGAAAGCCTCACGATCACATCATTGGGATAAAAGGCCGCGGCGATGGTCCCCACGCCCTGGGCCAGCTTGTCGATAAAGAACTCAGCCTTGTCCTCATAGGTGGGGGTGCGTCTTTCGATCTCCCGCACCAGGGCCCGGATGCGCCGATCGTTTTCGGCCTGCCTCTTGAGTTCCTCGTAGTTGAGAAGGGCCAGGGGGTGGATACCGATGTGGGAGCCGATGATGAACTCCAGCCGCGCAAGCCCCACCCCGTCGTTCGGGATCTGGCCCTGAGAGAAGGCTTGTTCCGGAATCCCTACATTCATCATGATCCGGGTGCGGGTGCGGGGGAGTTTTTCCAGGTCGATGCGTTCCACCTCAAAGGGCACCAGCCCTTCGAGCACCCGGCCCTCCTCGCCCTGGGAGCAGTCCACGGTGATCTCCATCCCGTCACTCACCACCTCGGTTCCGTTTCCGGTGCCCACGATACAGGGGATACCCAGTTCCCGGGACACGATGGCCGCATGGCAGGTTCTCCCGCCGCGGTTGGTGACGATGGCCGCGGCTACCTTCATGATGGGCTCCCAGTCCGGATCGGTCATGTCCGTGACCAGGACCTCACCGGGCTTGAACTCGTGGATCTGGGAGACATCCATGATCACCCGGGCCTTGCCCTGACCGATCTTGCTGCCCACGGCCTTTCCGGTGGTAAGGACCCGCCCCTCGCCCTTGAGCTTGAAGACTTCATAGTAGCGTTCGCGCTTGGCCCCGTGGACCGTCTCCGGACGGGCCTGGACGATGAAGAGTTCCCCGCTACCCACGGTCTTCCCGTCGCCGTCCTTGGCCCACTCGATGTCCATGGGCCGCCCGTAGTGTTCCTCGATGATCATGGCCCATTCCGCCAGCTTTAAAATCTCGTCGTCGGAAAGGACGAAGCTCTGACGCTCACGCCGGGTGGTCTTCACATCCTTTACCGGGTGCTCCGGATCCCGGCTATAGACCATCTTGAGTTCCTTGCTTCCTAGCTTCTTGGAAAGAATGGGCCGGAAGCCCTTCTTTAGGGTGGGCTTGAAGACATAGTATTCGTCGGGATTGACCTTACCCTGAACTACATTCTCCCCCAGGCCCCAGGCCCCGGTGATATAGACCACATCCCGAAAACCGCTTTCGGTATCCAGGGTGAACATCACTCCGGAGCAAGCCTTGTCGCTCCGGACCATCTTCTGCACCGCCACGGAGAGATAGACATGAAAATGATCAAAGCCCTTGTCCTCCCGGTAGGAGATGGCCCGATCGGTAAAAAGGGAGGCAAAACACTTCTTCACATATTCAATGACCTGCTCTGCTCCACGCACGTTTAAATAGGTTTCCTGCTGACCGGCGAAGGAGGCATCCGGAAGGTCCTCGGCTGTGGCTGAGGAACGCACGGCCACATCCACCCGGGGACCGTACTTTTCCTCCAGTCGATGATAGGCCTCGCGAATGGCCTCGGCCAGATCCGCGGGCATCCGGGCCTTGAGGATGAGATTCCGGACCTTCCTGCCCCGTTTCTGGAGGTTCTTGACATCGTGGGTATCCAGCCCTTCCAGGGCCTTACGGATCTTTTCGTCGAGATGATTCTCCCGGATGAAATAACGATAGGCCTCGGCGGTAACCGCAAACCCCTCCGGCACCCGCACCCCTTTAGGAGTCAGGTTACGATACATCTCTCCCAGCGAGGCGTTCTTCCCTCCCACCAGGGGTACATCCTTGATGGAAATCTCGTCAAACCATAGAATTAGGGGAGCGTTGCCCATAAAAACCTCCTTTTTAAAAATTTGGTCTTAGATGATTTGACCTTTAAAGGAAAGGGTTTAAATTGGAATGGGAAATGAAGATCTATACTCGATACATCCGAAATCTCGGCCATTGGTTCGGACCTGCTTAACCCGTTCGTTACCCAACAACCATAACAAAATCTTCCGAGGGGTGTCAAGCAAGCATGGAAAAGAAAGGGTTGATCGTAGTGGAATCCCCGACCAAGGTCCGCACTATCAAAAAAGTGGTGGGAAAGGATTTCGAGGTCTGCGCCTCGGTGGGACATGTGAAGGATCTGCCCAAGAATCGCCTGGGCGTGGATGTGGAAAACGGCTTTGAGCCGGAATACGAAATCATTCGAGGGAAAGCCAAGGTCCTTTCCGAGATCCGGAAACTCGCCCGCAGGGCCAGAGAGATCTATCTCGGTCCGGATCCGGATCGGGAGGGAGAGGCCATCGCCTGGCATATCGCCGAGGAGCTGCGATCCCTTAAAAAGCCCGTTCGGCGTCTGCTTCTCTATGAGCTTACTCCCCGGGGAATTCAAGAGGCCCTTTCCTCGCCGGCGGAACTCGATCCCCACCGCTACGAGGCCCAGCGGGCAAGAAGGGTGCTGGATCGTCTGGTGGGCTATCACCTCTCGCCCCTCCTCTGGGAGAAGGTCAAGCGCGGGCTTTCGGCCGGAAGGGTTCAATCCGTGGCCCTGCGCCTGATCTGCGAGCGCGAGGCCGAAATCCGGGCCTTTCGCCCCGAGGAGTACTGGACCATCGAGATCCTGGCCCGGACCCCCGGCGGGGAAACCCTTCCCGCCCGGCTGGAACGTCGCCAGGGGCAAAAGCTCCGGATCGGCTCCCGGGAAGAGGCCGAAAGGATCCTTCGGGAGCTGCGGGAACTCCTAGATCGGGAAAGACTCCGGGTCTCCGATCTGCGTCG
>NZ_WFVX01000066.1:0-10015 GCF_015491435.1 Thermosulfurimonas sp. | reverse complement strand
GCCATCATCATTACCGAAATCCCTTATCAGGTGAACAAGGCCAAACTGGTGGAGCGCATCGCCGAGCTGGCCCAGCAGAAAAAACTGGAGGGCATCGCCGAGGTCCGGGATGAATCCGACCGCGACGGGATCCGGGTGGTGGTGGAACTGAAACGGGAAAAAGCGGACCAGGCCCGGGTGATCCTGAATCAGCTCTATAAAAACACCCCCCTGGAGAGCACCTTCGGGGTGATCATGCTGGCCCTGGTGCGGGGCCGGCCGGAGTTGCTCTCCCTCCGGGAGGTGCTCTTTCACTTTCTGGCCCACCGCAGGGAGATCGTCCTGCGACGCACCCAGTACGATCTGCGCAAGGCCCGGGAGCGGGCCCATATCCTGGAGGGACTGCTTCGGGCCCTGGATCACCTGGACGAGATCATCGCCCTTATCCGCGGCTCCCGCACCCCGGCCGAGGCCAAGGAAAAACTCATCCGCCGTTTCGCCTTTTCCGAGGCCCAGGCCCAGGCCATCCTGGATATGCGTCTCCAGAGGCTCACCGCCCTGGAACGGGAGAAACTCAAGGCCGAGTACCAGGATCTTCAGCGCCAGATCGCCTGGTTCGAAAAGATCCTCTCCGACGAGGAAACCCTTAAGGGAGTGATCGAGGCCGAACTGCGGGAACTGAAAGAAAAATACGCCGATCCCCGCCGCACCCGCATCGTCCCCGAGGAAGGGGAGGTCTCCTGGGAGGACCTGGTGGTGGAGGAGGCCATGGTGGTGACCCTCACCTACCAGGGCTATATCAAACGCCTGCCCCTTTCCACCTATCGACACCAGCATCGGGGCGGACGGGGAATAAGCGGGATCTCCGTCTCCGAGGAGGATGCGGTAAGAGGGCTCTATGTGGCCACCACCCACGAAATCTTTCTCTGTTTCACCAATCAGGGCCGGGTTCACTGGCTCAAGGTGCTGGACATTCCCCAGGCCGGACGTCAGGCCCGGGGGGTCCTTCTTTCCAATCTCCTGCACCTGGAGGAAGGGGAGCGGGTGGCCACCGTGGTGCCGGTGAGGGAATTCCGCGAGGACCGCTACGTGGTCTTCGCCACCCGGAAGGGGCTGGTGAAAAAGACCCCGCTTTCGGAATTCAGTCATCCCCGTTCCCGGGGGATCCTGGCCATCAAACTCCATGCCGGAGACGAGGTGGTGGCAGCCACCCTTACCGAGGGAAACCAGGAGATCCTCCTCCTTACCCGGGAGGGACAGGCCATCCGTTTTCCGGAGGATCAGGTGCGCCCCATGGGCCGGGCCGCCGCCGGGGTTAAGGGCATGGATCTCTCGGAACGGGATGAAGTGGCCAGCCTTCTGGTCCTCACCCCGGATGAAGGCAGGGATCTCCTCACCGTTACCGAACACGGCTATGGCAAGCGGACCCCTCTTTCGGAGTATCGTGTCCAGAGCCGCGGAGGCAAGGGGATCATCGCCGCCCGGGTGGATCATAAAAGCGGCAAACTGGCCGGAGGCCTCCTGGTGGCCGAGGAAGACGAGATCCTGCTCCTTTCCGATTCCGGAAAGATCATTCGTATCCGGGTAAAGGAGATTCCCTACAAAGGGCGCGCCACCCGGGGGGTGAAGCTCTTTCTTCTCGACGGCGGGGAACGCATCGTGGGACTGGAGGTGGTCCGGGAGGTTTAGACCGGCCTATAGAAGGCATCGCGTTCCACGGGTTCGAAACCGGCCGCACGGATGAGCCGTTCGATTTCCGCGCGGGATAGGGCCTCGGCCTCACGGCCTCCGGAGGCTTCGCTGATATGTTCCTCAAGGACCGTCCCGTGCAGATCGTCGGCCCCGAAATGGAGGGCCAGCTGGGCGAGCTTTACCCCCAGAAAGACCCAGTAGGCCTTGAGATGAGGGATATTGTCCAGCAGCAGCCGGGCCACTGCCGTAAGACGCAGATCCTCAAAACCCGTGGTGGGCTCCACCTCCCCTTCCAGAGGGGTATTCTTGGGCTGAAAGGGCAGGGGTACAAAACAGAGAAAACCCCGGGTCCGATCCTGGGCCTCCCGCAACCGCAGGAGATGATCCACCCGTTCCTCCGGGGTCTCCAGATGGCCGTAAAGCATGGTGGCATTGGTGGGGATGCCCAGGCGATGGGCGGTGCAGGCTATCTCCAGCCATCTCTCTGCGGAGATCTTGCGGGGAAAAAGTCTCTCCCGGAGCCGGGGGGAAAAGACCTCCGCTCCCCCTCCCGGCAGGCAGGAAAGCCCGGCGGCCTTAAGCTCCCGAAGTACCTCCTCCACCGATTTTCCGGAAATCCGGGCCAGATGATCTATCTCCACACAGGTGAAGGCCTTGATATGGGCCTCGGGGAAGGCCTCCTTTACCGCGGAGAGCAGTTCCAGGTAATAACTGTAGGGTAGCTCGGGGTGCACCCCGCCTACGATGTGAATCTCCCGGGGAGGAGGACCCTCCGAGAGTTTCCGCACCGCCTCCTCCGGGGAAAGAACATAAGCCCGGGAGTCTCCCGGAGGACGCCAGTAGGCGCAGAAACGGCATCTATTCTCGCAAACGTTGGTATAATTGAGGTGTCGATTGAGGACATAATAGGTCTTCCGGCCGTGGAGGCGCTCCCTTACCCTGCGGGCCAGCACCCCCAGGGCCAGCAGATCCGGGGAGGAAAGGAGCCTCAGGCCATCTTCCCGGGATAGCCTCTCCCCGGCTTCTATCTTTTCGTAGATATCGCTCAGTCCGGCCCGACGGATTGTTTCCGGTATCATCCCTGGCTATACTAAAAAGGTTACCAGTGCCTGGCAAGGGCCGGGAATCCGGGAGTTATGAAAGGGGAATGGCTTCCGCAGGAGGAATGGATTCGGCGCGAACGGGAGAAGGCCCGTCAGCTGCGCAAGACCCGCTGGTGGCGCAGAAAATGTGCGGCGGGGGTCTGTTATTACTGCGGGCGTAAGGTCCCGCCCCACGAACTCACCATGGACCACCGCATCCCCCTCTCTCAGGGAGGACGGTCGGAAAAATCCAACCTGGTCCCGGCCTGCAAGGAATGTAATTCCCGGAAAAAATACCTCCTTCCCTGGGAATGGGAGGAATATCTGGCCAGGCTCCGGGGAAAATAGGTTTTAGGGATCAAGGGGAAAACCCGCAAAAGGGGCAAAGAATATGTGCGGAATTATCGGCTATCTGGGGGACCGTCCGGTAAAGAGTGTGTTGCTGGAGGGGCTCAGGCGTCTGGAATATCGGGGCTACGATTCGGCGGGGGTGGTCTTTTTCGCCCGGGAGGGGCTTTTCCTGCACCGGGTCAAGGGCAAGGTGCTGGACCTGGACGAGAGTCTGGCCCGGCTGGAGGTCCCCGGAAGGGCTCCGGGGCTGGGACACACCCGCTGGGCCACCCATGGAGAACCCTCGGAGACCAACGCGCACCCCCATCAGGACTGCACAGGTGAGGTGGCGGTGGTGCACAACGGAATCATCGAGAACTACCATAGCCTGAAGAAGGAACTGCGTGCCCGGGGGCATCGGTTCGCCTCCGAAACCGACACCGAGGTACTGGCCCATCTCATCGAGGAGGCCCTGCGGGAGACCGGGGATCTTTCCGAGGCTGTGCGCCGGGCCCTGCTTAAGGTGCGGGGAGCCTACGCCCTGGGGGTCATCTGGTTACGGAATCCGGAAAGGATCGTCTGTGCCCGCAATCAGAGCCCCCTGGTCCTGGGGCTGGGGGAGGGGGAGGTCTTTCTGGCCTCGGATGTCCCCGCCCTCCTGCCCTGGACCCGGCGGGTCATCTTCCTGGAGGATGGGGATCTGGCCGAACTCAGCCGGGAGGAGGTCCGTCTCTTCGGACTGGACGGGAAACCGCTTCACCGCCCGGTGCAGGAAATCACCTGGGATGCCTCTCAGGCGGAAAAAGGGGGGTTCCCCCATTTCATGCTCAAGGAGATCTATGAACAGCCCGAGGCCATTCGGGATACCCTCCTGGGACGGATGGACCCGGAGAACGGTCGGGTGGACCTTTCCGATGCCGGGCTGGAAAGGGATTTCTTCGAGGGAGTGAACCGGATCTTCATTGTAGCCTGCGGCACCTCCTACCATGCCGGTCTGGTGGGGAAATATCTCCTGGAACGCTGGGCCGGAATCCCGGTGGAGGTGGACCTGGCCTCGGAGTTTCGTTATCGGGCCCCTCTGGTCCGATCCGATGCCCTCACCGTGGTCATTTCTCAATCCGGTGAGACCGCGGACACGCTGGCCGGGCTGCGACTGGCCCGGGAACTGGGGTCCCGGGTGCTGGGAATCGTGAACGTGCTGGGAAGCACCATCGCCCGGGAATCTCACCGGGTGATCTATACCCACGCCGGCCCGGAAATAGGGGTGGCCTCCACCAAGGCCTTTACCTCCCAGCTTACGGTCCTGCTCCTTCTCACCCTCTATCTGGGGGAGCTTACCGGGAGGATGGAGGAATCCCGCCGGCGCTCCCTGGCCCGGGAGCTGGCCGCCCTTCCCGTCCTCCTCACCCAAATTATCGAGAACACCCACCCTCAACTACGTTCCCTTTCGGAAAAATACTTCCGTCGGGAGAACTTCCTCTATCTGGGAAGGAACATCCTCTTTCCGGTGGCCCTGGAGGGGGCCCTCAAGCTCAAGGAGATCTCTTATATCCATGCCGAGGGTTATGCCGCCGGGGAAATGAAACACGGCCCCATCGCCCTTATCGAGGAGACCGTGCCCACGGTGGCCCTGGCGCCCCGGGAGGCCGGGGTGATCTACGAAAAGATGCTTTCCAATATCCAGGAGGTACGCTCCCGAAGAGGGCCGGTCCTGGCCTTCGGGACCCAGGGCGATCGGGATCTGGCGGCCCTTGCCACCGAGCTGGTGGAACTCCCTGCGGTGTCCTGGGAACTATCTCCGCTGGTTTATACCGTGCCCCTGCAGCTTTTTGCCTATGAGATGGCGGTGCGACGGGGCTGCGATGTGGATCAGCCCCGGAATCTGGCCAAGAGTGTCACCGTGGAGTGAGGCGCCGCAGGCTGATCCCCAGGGCCAGCACCCCGAAGGCCACACTCACGTTGAGGGAACGCTTGCACCCACGCATGGGAAGTTCCACCACCCGGTGCGCCCGGGAAAGGATCTCCGGATCGACCCCGGCGAGTTCGTTCCCCACCACCAGCGCGAAAGGGCCTTCAGGGATCGGGTCTTCGGGATGCCAGGGCTCTCCCCCGGTCTCCAGCACCCATACCGTCCAGCCCTTTCCCCGCAGACGCTCTATCACCTCCACCGCATCGGGGTGATACGACCAGGACACACATCTTTCCGCCCCCAGGGCGGTCTTGCTTATTCCCGGATGCGGCGGAGCGGGGGTGATGCCGCAGAGATGAAGATGGGACCATCCGGCCGCATCCGCGGTGCGAAAAATGGACCCCACGTTCCAGGCGCTGCGCAGGTTCTCCAGCACCGCGGAACACGGCGGAGAGAGGGGCTCGGCGGGGTGCTCCGCATCGGTCTCTAACTCCCTTTCCCCCACCTGAACCACCCTGCCTCCGCAGGCCGGACATCCCCCCACCTCTTCCAGGGCCGGGAACCGGAGTCCGCATCCCTCACACCGATAAAACCGGGCCTTTACCGGCATCTGACTATCCGGGCCTCCTTCGCGGGACTTCCTGGAGTCGTCTTTTGGGGTAAATTTTAACCTACACCCGAAGGGGAGACCTCGAGCCCGGGCTCACCCTGAATTCGCTTGAGGACGAGGAGGAAGAGATGCACATAGCGGTCATCGGGACAGGCTACGTCGGACTGGTCTCCGGAGCCGGAATGGCCGATTTCGGCATGAAGGTAATATGCGTGGATAAGGACCGGGAGAAGATTAAACGGCTGGAGAAGGGGGAGATTCCCTTTTACGAGCCCGGGCTGGAGGAACTGGTGCAGCGCAACATGAAGGCCGGAAGGCTTTCCTTCACCACCGATCTCAAGAAAGCGGTAAAACAGGCCCTGGTGGTCTTCATCTGTGTGGGTACGCCCCCGGCTCCAGACGGTTCAGCGGATCTCTCTCAGGTCCGGGAGGTGGCCCTTTCCCTGGCCGAGGCCCTGGATGACTACAAGGTGGTGGTAACCAAAAGCACCGTTCCGGTGGGGACCAACCGGTGGATCAAAAGCCTCATCGACAAACACAAGAAAAACAACGTGGCTGTGGACATCATCTCCAATCCGGAGTTCCTGCGGGAGGGATCGGCGGTGGAGGATTTCATGCATCCCGACCGGGTGGTCATCGGGGGGGAGAGCGCCTACGCCATCGCCATCGTCAAAGACATCTATCGCCCCCTTTACCTGGCTGAAACCCCGTTTATCATCACCGATCTGGAGACCGCGGAGATGATCAAATACGCGGCCAACGCCTTTCTGGCCACCAAGGTGAGTTTCATCAACGAGATCGCCAATCTCTGCGAGAAGGTGGGAGCGGATGTGACCGTGGTGTCTCGCGCCATGGGGTTCGATCCGCGTATCGGACGGAAGTTCCTCAACCCCGGGCCGGGTTTCGGGGGCTCCTGTTTCCCCAAGGACGTAAAGGCCCTGGTGCATCAGGGACGCGAAGTGGGAAGCCCCATGCGCATCCTGGAGGCGGTGCTGGAGGTAAACGAGCGACAGAAAATGCGAGCGGTGGAAAAGGCCGAGGCCCTGTGCGGAACCCTGAAGGGCAAAACCGTGGCTGTACTGGGACTTTCCTTCAAGCCCAATACCAGTGACGTCAGGGAGGCCCCTTCCCTGAGTGTGGTTCCCGAGCTGGTAAACCGGGGGGCCCGGGTACGGGTTTACGATCCGGTAGCCATGCAGGAATTCCGACGCTGGCTTCCGCACCTCAGGGTGGAATACACCGAGGACCCTCTCTCCGCGGCCCGCAAGGCCCACGTGCTCATTATCCTTACGGAATGGAACGAGTTTCGCTTCCTGGATCTGGGGGAGATCAAAAAGATCATGGCCGAACCCAACCTGGTGGATATGCGCAACATCTACGAGCCGGAGACGGTCAAGGCCCTGGGGTTCCGCTACCTGGGCGTGGGACGAAGCTAGAATTCCTCGTTAAGAAAAGGATTCTCCCGTTTCTCCCGTCCTATGGTGGAGGTGGGGCGATCGCCGTAATCGTGCCCGGGGAAGACCACGGTGTCCTCCGGGAGGACCAGGAGTTTTTCGCGAATGGAACGCAGCATCTGGAAATAGTCTCCTCCGGGAAGATCCCCTCGCCCCACCGCCCCCACAAAGAGGGTATCCCCGGTAAAGAGGAAGCGCCGGTCGTCATAAAAGCATACCGACCCCGGCGAATGTCCGGGGGTATGGAGGACCCGAAGGTGGAAGGGGCCCAGGGAGAAGGTCCGCCCCTCCTCGAAGGTCTCATCCGCCGGAGGATTGGGGGGGAAACCCCAGGAGAGGAAGACCCCGGCCCCGGGACCGTGTACGAAGAACTCCTCGTCGGCCCGGTGCAGAGCATAGGGGGCGCCCAGGGCCTGCCGGATTTCACCGGCGGCGGCCACGTGATCGGCGTGCCCGTGGGTGCCGAGGATCCATTTCACCCTCAACCCCAGTTCCCTCACCCGGGCCAGAATCTTCTCCGCCTCTCCGCCGGGGTCGATAACCACCCCCTCCAGGCTCTCCGGGTCATAGACCAGATAACAGCACACCGCCAGCGGCCCCACCACCAGGGTCTCCACCTGGAGATAATCTCCGGCCATCTTTACCCTCCGTAAGAAAGGATCTCCCTTCTTATGCTTTTAACCCGTTTTCGGATCTCCGGCCACAGGTGAAGAACCTTCTCCGGCCTGGAACGGGGACGGGTGCGCGGATGGTCCGGCACAAAGGGACAGGGAGGAAGGTTCCTTCTGGCTGCAGCCGAAAGCCCCAGTTCGCTCAGATCCCGAAAGACCTCCTCCTTGGTGTATCCCAGAAGGGGCCTGAGGGGATAGGTTTTGGAGGCCCGCACGCTAAAGAGCAGCGCCGGAAGGGTCTGACTGGCCTGCTCTCCCAGGATCTCTCCGGTGGCCACCGCGGAAAAACCCTCCCTGCGGGCCACCTCTTCGGCGATCAGCAGCATACAGGCCTTGCAGAAAAAACACCTTTCCCGCCGGGGAACCTTTTCCCCTATAAATTCCTGGATCTCCCGAAACCCCACCCGGAAAAATTCCACCCGGGCCCGGGGCAGAAAATAGGCCAGCTCCCGGGCCACCGTCTTCACCTTCTCCACTCGTCCGGGAACTTCATCATCAAAGAAAACCAGGGCCACCTCCTGACCCCGGCAAAGGAGTCTCACCGCCGCCAGAAGAGAATCCGGTCCGCCGGAAAAGAGAAGTAGCACCCTTTCTCCGCTTCCCACCGGCAACCCTCCGAGACCTCGCCGGGGCCGAAGCAGGAGAAGGAGGTCCCCCTCCCGGCCCTCGAGATGGATCTCCAGGTGTTCCGGAGGATGGTTATCCCAGTAGGAAAGATACCTGCGGGCCAGATCTCCCAGAATCTCCAGCAGACGACCCTTGAGATGCAGCAGCCGGGAAAGGCTCTCCCGGGAGCGGATCGGAGGGACATACACCACGAAGGTAAAGGGCCGGGGAGGGAGAAGCCCTTCCCAGAAAGACGGCGAAAGCAGTTCCTCGGCCGAGGGCGCGAAAAGCTCGGTTATGCGCCCCAGACCGGGATGGGTCCGGAGGAGACGTTCATGCTCATCCGGGAGCTCCACCCGGAGTCTTCCCCCTTCCCTTTCCACCCGAAGGGGTATGCCCAGGGCCTCGGCCCGGGAAAGGAGCGTCTGCAGGCCCAGATTTTCCAGCTCCCGTCGGGTAGCCGGGGCCTTGACCCCGATCTCTCCGGAAAAACTGACCCGATAACCCCTCAAGACTTCCGGGCCCGACGCTTCTCCGCCAGATAGTCCGCCGCCGAAAGAGCGGCTACGCAGCCCTCTCCCACGGCCTTGGCCACCTGGAAGGGAGGGCCGGTCACATCCCCGGCGGCGAAGACCCCGGGGATATTGGTGGCCTGCCGGCGATCCACCTGGATATAGCGCATATTCTCCGGATCAAGCGCCACCCCCAGAGAGGTGGCCAGTTCCAGAGCCCCCCGGGCCCCTTCCTCAAAAAAGACCCCTTTTACCGAAAGGACCGTACCGTCGGAAAGTCTCAGACCCTCCACCTCTTTCTGCCCCAAGACCTCCTCCGCCTGAGAGCGAACCCATTTTACCCTAGAGGCTGCAAGTTCTTCCTTCAGGGTCTCCGAAACCTTGAGTTCCCGGGCCACCAGAAAGACCTCGGAGGCTATATGGGAAAGGGTCAGGGCCCCATAGACCGCGGCACTCCCCTCCCCCACCACGGCCACGGGCTGTCCGCGGAAGAAGAAGCCATCGCAATCCACACAATAGGAGACCCCCTTCCCCACCAGATCCTCCTCGCCACGGATCTTCTTCTTGCGACGGCTAACCCCCAGGGCCAGAATGAGGGCCTGGGCCAGGATCTCCCGGCCCGATTCCGGAACCACCAGAAAGCCTTCCTCCCGTATCTCCAGTTTCACCACGTCCTCGGTACGGTGTTCGGCCCCGAAACGCAGGGCCTGATCCAGCCCGGCCCGCAGGAGTTCCTCACCGGAGACCTTACCCCGGAGCCCGAAGTAATTTTCCATGTGGGCTCGAAAGAGGGCGCTGGCCTCAAGACGCCCGAAAATAAGGGTGCGAAGCTTGCGCCGGGCCGCATGGATAGCTGCCTGAAGACCGGCCGGACCACAACCCAGAATGACTACCTCAAACCTCTCCACCTTCCACCTCCTCGGCTTCATCCTCCAGGGCTTCCCTGGGTACGGAAATACGATACTCCTCGGAGAGCCAGAGATCCAGATCCACCAGTTTGCACCTGCGGGAACAGAAGGGCCGATAGGGATTCTCTTCCCAGGAAACCGGTTTTCCGCACACCGGACACCGGGTTAGCTTACCAGCCATACCGCACGGTCCTTGAGGGTGGAAATGATCTTGGTGGACACCGACCCTAGAAGGAGTCCCTTAAAACCGCCCCTACCCCGC
>NZ_WFVX01000065.1:0-13051 GCF_015491435.1 Thermosulfurimonas sp. | reverse complement strand
ATGTGTATAAGAGACAGCTGCACTTACTGTATCGTGCCCCTGGCCCGGGGGCCCTCCCGAAGCCTTCCCGAAGAGGAGGTCCTTGCTCAGGCCCGGTGTTTCGTGGAAGCCGGCTATCACGAACTGGTGCTCACGGGAATTCATCTGGGTTTCTGGGGGAGGGATCTTTCTCCGCCCCGTACGCTGGTGGATCTCCTGCGTCAACTGGAAAGGCTGGGACCTGTGCGTCTGCGCCTCTCCTCGCTGGAGGTCACCGAAATCACCCCGGATCTTCTGGCCTGGGCGGAACTCTCGCCGGCTTTTGCTCCCCATTTCCATATTCCCCTGCAGAGCGGCGACAACCAGATACTTCGGGCCATGGGGAGGCCCTATACCGCGGGACTTTATCTCTCGGTGCTTCAGGAGATACGAGAGCGCTTTCCGCACGCCGCCATAGGAGCAGACGTGATAGTTGGTTTTCCCGGTGAAACCGAGGAGGCCTTCCGTCGCACCTACGAATTGATCGCTCAAAGTCCCCTTACCTATCTCCACGTGTTTCCCTTTTCGCCGCGTCCGGGGACCCCGGCCTCTCGCCTTCCCCGTCCTCCGGCCGAGGTGGTATCGCGACGGGCTCGCGCCCTGCGGGAGCTCGCCCAGGCCAAAAAACGATCCTTCTATCAATCTCAGGTGGGACGGGTCCTCCAGGTCCTGGTGGAGGAGAAGGAACCCCGCCAGGGTCTTCTGCGTGGTTTGTCCGAAAATTACCTTCCGGTCTATTTCCAGGGGAACGGCTCTCTTAAGGGGCAGGTGGTTAAGGTTCGCATCCTCGAGGTTAACGGGGATCGGGTCTTGGGGGAAAGGATATAAATCCCAGATAGAGATAGTGCAGCCCGGAAACAACGGTTAAGGTGGCGGTAAGATAGAAGAGGGGTTCCAAGAGGGCCGGCCGGAGGGAGGCCATCACCGCAGCGGCGGTAACGATCTGGACCATGGTGTTCAGCTTACTGAGGCGGGAGGGCCTGATTTCAGGCGTGACAAAGAAGAGATGTAAGATCAGAAATCCGCTAATGATGAATACATCCCGGCTTATCACCAGTACCGCCAGATAGACCGGTAAATACCCCTTCCAGGCACAGAGGAGATAAATGGTATCCAGGAGGAATTTATCCGCCAGGGGATCCAGCACCGCCCCGAGAAGGGACTTTTGACGGAGTTTTCGGGCCAGAATTCCGTCCAGGGCATCCGAGACCCCGGCTATCACGAAGAGGACCAGGGCCTCGGTCTTCCGGGCCGAAAGAAGGGCGATCATAATAACCGGGACCAGAAGAAGCCTTATCAGGGTTACCAGATTGGCCCAGGTAAACATTCTCCTAACTTTACTTTTGAAAGGCGGAGATTAAAATAGAGGAATAAAGTCGCCGGTGTAGCTCAGCTGGTAGAGCAGTGGATTCGTAATCCACAGGTCGGGGGTTCGAGTCCCCCCGCCGGCTCTTAATATTCAAGGGTTTCAGCCGATTCACCTTATTGAGAATGAGTTGCGAGAGAAAACCCAGGGAAAGTTTAGCGTAACTTCTGGACTTTTTGTTTCTTTCTCGACGTATTTTTGGTAGCACGATGTGTTAAATCTCTGTTAAATCCGGGGTTCCGTTCCCGGTTGTCGTAGCGGACAATCTCTGTTCCACGGTGGATTAACTTCACGGCGAATCGGCGGACTTTACCTCTGTAGGTTTCAAACCATACGTGAATGGCGGTATCGTGGTTAAGGCGGATAAAAATAGTTCCGCTCACTCATCTTTCTCTTTCACTTTCGGGAACGGGATTACTTTAGCACCCTCGAACACGGACCGGACTTGTTCGGCTCTTAAGCGGGCGTAGCGGCGGGTGGTTTGAGGCGAACTGTGTCCCAACGCCGCCCCAACTTCCTCGTAGCTGAAGCCGTCCTTGAGGCGCTGGATAGCGAACGAGTGTCGGGACGCCTGGTAGATGTCCCCCCTCGATACCGACCTTCTTGCAGGCTTTATAGAAGAGAAAGATGATCACCTGGTTCCGGGGCCTGGATTCGAACCAGGATTCTGGGAGCCAAAGTCCCATGTCCTGCCAGTTAGACGACCCCGGAACCCAGTATATTCTAATCGAATCTACGAAAATGTAAAGTTCCTCCGAATTTTTCGGGTGTTGACAGGCCCCATGATCTATGTAATTACAAGGCTAATCTGCAAATTATCTTGGTAAGGAGTGGCCTATGATCGAGGTGAGGCTTCACGGTCGGGGTGGGCAGGGAGCGGTAACCTCCGCAGAGCTTATTGCGGTGGCCGCTATAAACCAGGGCAAATACGCACAGGCCTTTCCCAGTTTCGGGCCGGAGCGTCGGGGAGCGCCGGTACAGGCCTTTGTACGGGTAAGTGAGCATCCCATTCGCACCCGGGAAAAGATCTATTTTCCGGATGTGGTCCTGGTGCTGGATCCCTCCCTTCCTTCCATTGTGAAGGTAACTTCCGGGCTAAAAGAAGATGGCTGGGTCATCCTCAATTCCCACAAGAGCGAAAAAGAGCTGCGGGAGATGCTCGGATGGCAGGGAAAGATGGCTGTGGTGGATGCCACCAAGATCGCTCTGGAGGAACTGGGTCTCCCCATAACCAATACCACCATGCTGGGGGCTTTTCTGGCCGCTACCGGCCTGGTGGATCAGGGTTACCTTGAGGAGGCTCTGGAGGAGAGGTTCGGGCGACTGGCCGAAAAGAATAAAAAAGCCCTGGCCCGGGCCATCAAAGAAATCAAGATCTATCAGTAAAGGAGAAGCGCCATGCCCAAAGGAAAAGACACCGCCCTTATAAGCTGGAAAGAGGTCCCCTTCGGGTGCTATATCCTCGAACCCGGAAACTCGGTCCGGTTTAAGACCGGTGACTGGCGTTCCTTCCGTCCGGTGCTGGACAAAGAAAAATGCGTCAAGTGCGGCCAGTGCTACATCATGTGCCCGGATATGACCTATACCCAGGATGAAGAAGGTTACTACATCGTCGATCTCACCTATTGTAAGGGCTGCGGGATCTGCGCCAGCGTATGTCCCAAGGGGGCCATTACTATGGTGGTAGAGGAGGTTTAATCATGGGCAAACGTATAGCCAAAGAGGTCTCCATAGCCATAGCCGAAGCGGTAAAGCAATGCCGGGTGGACGTAATCGCGGCCTACCCCATTACTCCGCAGACCCATATTGTGGAACATCTCAGCGAATTGGTGGCCAACGGGGAGCTGGATGCCGAATACATCACCGTGGAATCCGAGCACTCGGCTATCAGCGCCTGTCTGGGCTCGGTAGCCACCGGGGCGCGCACCTTTACCTCCACTTCTTCCCAGGGTCTGGCCCTTATGCACGAGATCCTCTTCATTGCTCCGGCCCTTCGTCTCCCGGTGGTCATGGTGGTAGCCAACCGGGCCCTCTCGGCCCCCATCAGTATCTGGAACGACCACGGCGACATTATGGCCGAGCGGGATATCGGCTGGATCCAGACCTTTGCCGAAAACGGGCAGGAAGCGGTGGATCTGGTCTATCATGCCTTCCGGGTGGCGGAGGACCGACGGGTGATGTTCCCGGCCATCGTGAACATCGATGGTTTTACCCTGAGCCACATGATCGAGCCCATCGAACTTCCGGATCAGGAACAGGTGGACCGCTATCTTCCTCCTTTTCGGCCCCGCTACAAACTCGACCCTCGCAAGCCCCTGACCATGGGGCCGGTGGGCATTCCGGAGATCTATACCGAGGCCAAAAAGGCCCAGGACGAGGCCTTCAAAAACGCCTACCGGGTAATCCTCAAGGCCTGGGATGAATTCGAGGAGGTCTTCGGTCGGCGCTATCGTCCGGTGGAAACCTACCGTATGGAGGATGCGGAGGTGGCCCTTCTCATCATGGGGTCGTTGGCGGAAACGGCTATGACCGCCGTGGATCGTATGCGGGAAGCCGGGAAAAAGGTGGGCCTGGTACGGCTTCGTCTCTGGCGTCCCTTCCCTCTGCGGGACTTCGTAAAGGCGGTAAAGGGCCTTAAGGTTCTGGCGGTGATCGATCGAGCCCTCTCCCCCGGGGCCACCGGAGGCCCGGTGGGCACGGAGGTGCGCTCGGCCCTTTATCAGGTACCCGGACGTCCCCGGGTGGTGAACTTTATCGCCGGCCTGGGGGGACGGGATGTCACGGTAGAGGATTTCGAGGAAATGGCTGACCGGGCCTATGTCTATATGAAGAAGAAACCCAAGGAACCCTACGAGATGATCGGGGTAAAGGAGTAGAGCCATGCTGAAAGAATGGGCCAAGTTCAAAGGGTTTAGTGCCAAAAATCTCCCCAAGGAGGAACCCTTCGCTCCCGGGCATCGGGCCTGTCAGGGTTGTGGTGAGGTCCTGGCGCTGCGTCTGGCCTTGAAGGCTCTGGGGATGAACGTTATCGCCATCAGTGCCACGGGCTGCATGGAGATCATTTCCAGCCCCTTTCCCTACACCTCCTGGCGGGTACCCTGGTTGCACGTGGCCTTTGAGAATGCGGCGGCGGTGGCTTCGGGGGTGGAGGCAGCCCTCAGGGCCCTGAAACGTAAGGGGCGTTTTCCCCGGAATCGACGCGTGGATGTGGTGGCCTTCGCCGGAGACGGAGGAACGGCGGATATCGGGCTTCAAGCCCTTTCCGGAGCTCTGGAGCGGGGGCACGACCTCGTCTATATCTGCCTGGACAACGAAGCCTATATGAACACCGGAGTACAGCGTTCGGGTTGTACGCCTTACGGAGCGATGACCACCACCAGCCCTCCCGGGAAGAAATCCATCGGACAGATGACCTGGAAGAAGAATGTTCCGGCCATAGCCGCCGCCCATGGAATTCCTTATGTGGCCACGGCCACCCCGGCCTTCTTCCTGGATCTCATGAACAAGGTTAAAAAGGCCGCGCTGGTGGAGGGGCCGGCTTACGTGCATATCTACTCCCCTTGTCCCACCGGCTGGGGAACCAAGGGAGAGGATTCCATAACCCTGGCCAAGCTGGCGGTGGAAACCAGAATATTCCCGCTTTATGAGGTCATTGAGGGGAAGTACTATATCACCCGGAAGATCACCAAACCCAAACCGGTGGAGGAATACCTGAAACGCCAGCGGCGCTTCCGGCACCTTACCGAGGAGGAAATTCGCAAGATCCAGGCCCGCGTGGATGCGGAATACGAACGTTTACTGCGACTAGCGGAGTGCCTGTAATCTGTTTTCCCGGCCCCCGGAAGGGCTTCCGGGGGCCTTGACAGAAGGGAAGCAGGGTTTTTTAATTTAAATCTGTCGGAGCGGGAATAGCTCAGGTGGTAGAGCGCCACCTTGCCAAGGTGGAGGTCGCGGGTTCGAGTCCCGTTTCCCGCTCCAAAATCTTTTCCTTTAATCCTCCAGAAATTTTTCACCCCTTGTAAAAGGCCTCTCTTTTGGGTTACTCTTGAATTAAGAGAATCTTTGTGGTCCCGAAGATCATAATTACTGGAAATTAAGGAGGGGTCCATGGAGATCACTTTTTATGGCCATGCCGTCTTCAGGGTGGTAACACCCGGGGGTCTGAAGATCCTGATCGATCCCTGGATATCCAATCCCCAGGCTCCGCGGGAGGTTGACCGTGGCCCCTACGACTTCGTCCTTATCACGCACGCCCACGGGGATCATCTGGGAGAGGTGCTGGAGCTGGCTCGTACCGCAGCCACCGAAGTAGTGGCCATTCACGAGGTCCAGCAGTATCTCATGGCCCGGGGGATCCCCAAAGCCACAGGGATGAACATCGGAGGAACTTACGAAACCAGGGGGATCAAGATCACCATGGTGCCGGCGCTACACAGCTCCTCCTTTCCGGACGGGACCTACGGGGGGGATGCCTGCGGGTTCGTAATCGAAATGGAAGATGGACGCAAACTTTATCACGCGGGGGATACGGGACTCTTTGCCGAAATGGCCTTTATCGGTGAACTTTACCAACCGGAGGTGGTCTGTCTTCCCATAGGGAGTCATTATGTAATGAACCCCCGGGAAGCGGCCAAAGCCTGTGAACTTCTTCGGCCGGAAGTGGTCATCCCCATGCATTACGGCACCTTTCCCCTGCTCACCGGCACCCCGGAAGCCCTGCGGGAAGAACTGAACCTTCGCGGGCTCTCCGTCCTGGTAAAGGAACTCGCACCCGGTGAAACCTTTCGTTACGGAGAGTAGTCTTGCTTCCGGTGGTAGCGGTGGTGGGGGAACACGGGGTGGGGAAGACCACCCTGCTCGAGGGCCTGATACGGGTATTGCGGGCCCGGGGATTTAAAGTAGGGGTGGTCAAATCCACCAAGGAACCCCGGGGAGAAACCGATCGTCCCGGGACCGACACCTTTAGACTGCGGGAAGCCGGAGCCGAGCCCGTGGCCCTCTGGGCCGGAGAGGAGGTGGTGATCTATTCCCGGTCCTTTCCCTCTCGAAAGGCGGACTTTCCCTATCTTCTCTTTCGCGAGTTCGCCGACTGTCATCTGGTACTGGCCGAGGGATTCAAGGGGCTGGGTTATCTTCCCAAGATAGAGGTCCTGCGCAGGGAGGTCTCCCGGCGGTATCTCTTCCGCGAAATCGAAGGGGTGGTGGCTCTGGCCGCGGATTTCCGTCCCCCCACCGAGCTTCCGGTCTTTCGCCTGGAGGATGGGGAAGCCCTGGCCGATTTTCTGGAAGAACGCTTTCTGCGGGTTTATTCCCCCCGGGTCCAGGTTTTCGTGGACGGAAGACCCGTGGCCCTTAACCGCTACGTACGCCGGGCCCTTTCCGGATTACTATACGGATTTCTTAAGAGCTTACGGGGGGTGCCCCAACACCCCCTCCGGGTGGAGATCCGGCTGGAAGATCAATAACGGACCGAAAAAGAAAATACATAAAGAAAAACAAAGATTCCCAGCAGAAGATAAATAAGGACCTGGTTCTTCCGGGGAACCAGTCCTTCGAATTCATACCGACAAAGATATCGGATGGTGTAAAGGCCCCCCAGGGTCCCTAAAAAGATCAAAAAGAGACCCGCTAACCGGATAAATTCCGGGGGAACGGTGAAATGGTAGGCCAGAAGATAGTCCCACCGTAGCTGACGCCCCAGGGTGGGCAGGAAGTCTCCCACATTGCGCAGGAAGTACTCCAGTCGATAAACCAGTTCGCCGGTAAAAGCCAGGGGTAAGACCACCGGCACCATGGGAGAAAAGCGGCCGAAAAGCTCGTCCTCGTAATAGACGAAAAGGTGCGATCCCAGGCGAATGAACTGGATAAAAAAGAGGGTGGATACCCCAAAGAGCAGGGTAAAGGTCACCGTGGATCCATAGCCCAGGAGGTTTTGTAAGCGCGCAAAATAGGGGGTTTCATAAAGAAACCGGGCTAGCTGCGAGCCCATGAGAAGAGGAATCACATAACCACAGGTTACATAACGTCCCTTATTGATGATCTGTTCCCGCAGGGGGTGCCGGAGATAAAGGGCTGGAGAATCGTGGGCGCAAAGGGTGAGACAGTGCCCGCAAACCAGACAGACCAGATTGTTCCGGGCGTGATAGGCCCCCAGAAAAACCGGACAGGGTTTCTTTCCGGGACGCCCCCGCCGACAGGCAAAATCCTTGCATTGAGCACACTTGGCCGGATCAGCCCGAAATTCGGTCAGAGCCATGGTGGCCGCAGAACCGATAATCTTACCCAGCGGACAGAGATATCGACACCAGGTATAGCCTCGATAAAGAACTCCCATAAGAGTAGCCCCCAGGACGATACTCAGGAGGAGAAGTGCGGTGGAGAAAGGGGAATGTTTCATATCGGTGACGGTTTCCACCCAGATGATGAAGAAAAAGCCGGCGGTGGCCAGGTGAAGGCCTTTACATACCAGCCACTTAGGGGGAGAACGCAACCGGGAAAGCTTCAGGTTTTGGAGAAGACGGGCCAGACCGGGAAAGGGGCAGAAGGCGCACCACATGCGCCCTACAAAGAACCAGGAAAGGACCACGCTGGTCCACCACACTCCCCAGGCCAGGAAAAGCATAACGTTGCGATCGGCCTCCTGGGGGCCGAAAAGCCCCAGCAGGATAAGGATCAGGAAAACGATGTCCCCGAAGGTTCGGATCCAGGCAAAATAACGTCGATTATAAAAAAACCGCTTGAGGGCCGGAAAGGTCTCGAATAAATTGAGACGGCCGTTATCCAGTTCCAGGCAGAAAACGGTATGTAATACCTTTTTCCACTTTTCCATTAAATTTAAGTTTTACCTGATTTTGGCCGGATGGATAAGAGCTTGAGAAAGTCTTAACAAACGGAAAGGGCCGGGGTATCTTCAACCTGCCCCAGGAGCGTACAACATGGAAGAGAAGATCTACGTAACCGAAGCCATATTCCGGGAAGGATTTCCG
Source organism: Thermosulfurimonas sp. (assembly GCF_015491435.1). Classification (NCBI taxonomy): domain Bacteria; kingdom Pseudomonadati; phylum Thermodesulfobacteriota; class Thermodesulfobacteria; order Thermodesulfobacteriales; family Thermodesulfobacteriaceae; genus Thermosulfurimonas; species Thermosulfurimonas sp. The sequence goes on along the minus strand of NZ_WFVX01000065.1, from coordinate 4,681 downwards.
GGTATCCACGTGCAATCCTCCTTCCCCATAAGACCCAAAAGCTTCGTTCTGGTAGAATTGGAAGAAAGAAAGGAGGTACTTCAGACCGTCTCGCGGAGCATTCCCCTTCCTTTACCCTCCGGGGCCCTGCCGCGGGTTCTGCGGGTGGCCCGGCGTAACGAGATCCGGCAGTACCGTGAAAACCTACAGTTCGAAAAAAAGGCCGAAGGGTATTGCCGGCAGTTCGCCCGGGACTTGGGGCTGGAAATGAAACTGGTACGCGTGGAACGGCTTTTCGACCGGAGCAAGGTGATCTTTTATTACACCGCCGAGGGACGCATCGATTTCCGGGAGCTGGTGAAACAACTGGTGCGGGCCCTGCGTACCCGGATCGAGATGCGGCAAATAGGAGTACGAAACGAGACCGCCATGTGCGGGGGGCTGGCGGCCTGCGGTCAGGAGCTCTGTTGCTCGGCTTTCATCCGGCAGTTCGCCCCGGTTTCCATCCGTATGGCCAAGGAACAGAGTCTGCCCCTGGATCCGGAAAAGATCTCCGGAATCTGCGGAAGGCTCCTGTGCTGTCTCCTTTACGAATACGAACTGTATCAGGAACTCTCCCGCAGCCTCCCCAAGATAGGCAAAAAGATCCGCACCCCGGTAGGCCCCTGTCAGGTGGTGCGTTACAATATTTTCCGTCAGACCGTGGTCCTGGAAAATCAGGAGGGACGCGAGGTAGAGATTCCGGTGGAAGAACTCAAACAAATCCTGGCGCAGGGAACGGAGGGGGCATGAAACGCTTTTACCTCACCACTCCCATCTACTATGTCAACGCCGAACCCCATCTGGGCCATGCCTATACCACCGTGGTTGCGGACACCGTGGCCCGCTGGAAGCGTCTGCAGGGGTACGAGGTCTTCTTCCTGACCGGGACCGACGAACACGGAGACAAGATCGTCCGGGCGGCGGAGGCCCAGGGGCTTACTCCTCGCGAGTATGTGGATCGTATCGCGGAAAAATTCCGGCAGACCTGGCCTCTTCTGCATATCCAATACACCCGCTTCATCCGCACCACCGAACCGAACCACAAGCGGGTGGTCCAGCACGTGCTCCAGTTCCTTTACGAGAAAGGGGACATCTCCTTCGGGGAATACGAAGGGCTTTACTGCTTCGGCTGCGAGCGTTTTCTCACCCGCAAGGAACTGCGCGACGGATTATGCCCGGATCACCGAACCCCCCCCACCCCCCTCCGGGAAAGCAACTATTTCTTTGATCTTTCCCGCTACCAGGACTGGCTGATCGATCACCTTCAGAAACACTCCGATTTCATCCAGCCTCCCGGATATCGGGAGGAGGTGTTGGGGCTCCTGCGCGAGGGGCTCGAGCCTCTCTGTATCTCCCGCCCCAAGAGCCGCCTTTCCTGGGGAATCGAATTCCCCTTTGATCCCAACTACGTTACCTATGTATGGTTTGATGCCCTTCTCAATTATCTTTCCGGAATCGGATACCCGGACGACCCCTCCTGGGAGAAATGGTGGCAGGTGGCCGAACATATTATCGCCAAAGACATCCTCAAACCCCATGCCATCTACTGGCCCATCATGCTTCGGGCCCTGGGGCTTCCGGTCTATCGACGGCTTCACGTACACGGTTACTGGAACCTGAACCAGGCCAAGATGTCCAAAAGCCTGGGGAATGTGGTGCGCCCCGGGGACCTGGTTTCCCGCTACGGGGCCGACCGGGTGCGCTATTTCCTTCTGCGCGAGATGGCCTTCGGTCAGGATGCCGAGTTCAGCGAGGAGGCCCTGGTACTGCGCACCAACGCCGAACTGGCCAACGATTTCGGGAACCTGGTCTTCCGCACCCTTTCCATGGTGGGGAAGTATTGCCAGGGGCGTGTGCCTGTCCCCGGGGAAGAAACGCCGGAAGATCGGACCCTTAAAGAACGGCTCCTTTCCGCGGTGGAGAATTTCGCCCGGGAAATGGATAATTTCCGTTTTCACCTGGGACTGAATCTTCTTAACGAGGCGGTCCGGGAAGCCAACCGCTATGTGGATCATCAGGCCCCCTGGGAATTGAATAAAAAGGGAAAGCAGGATCGTCTGGGACGGGTCCTTTACACCCTGCTCGAGGCCCTTAGGGTCCTGGCGGTGGTCCTCTGGCCCATCATTCCCCGGTCCTCGGAGCTTCTCCTCGGGAATCTGGGGCTTTCTCCGGCCGAGGAGCTATCTCTGGAAAGGGCCCTTGCCTGGGGACGCCTGAAGCCGGGACAGGAAGTCCAGAGGGGAAAGGCCCTTTTCCCCCGGCTGGAAAAGCCCTCTCTGGAGGTCCCGGATGGCGAAAAAGATTCTGCGGAGGAAAAGGTGGAAGAGAAGACCTATCCCCTTGAGGAATTCAAGAAATGGGATCTGCGGGTAGCCGAGGTAGTAGCCGCGGAACGGGTCCCGGGTACGGATCGTTTACTCAAACTCACGGTGCGTTGTCCGGAGGAACGCACCGTGGTGGCCGGAATCGCCGAGTATTATCGTCCGGAAGAGCTGGTGGGCAAACAGGTGGTCCTGGTGGCCAATCTCAAACCGGCCCGGATACGGGGGGTGCTCTCGCAGGGTATGATCCTTGCCGCCCGGGACGCCAAGGGGTTGAGGCTCCTGGTGCCCGAGGAAGCCGTTACTCCGGGAGCGGAGGTGGGCTAATGCAGGGGGCAGAGATCTCGACTCTTCTTTTGCGTACCCTGCGGCTATATCATGAACCGGTGGCGGTATATCTCCTTCGAAAGGCGGATCCCTCCTTTGAAACCTTCTCCCGCCCCAGGAATCGGCTCTCCATCTGTCAGATAGTGGCTCATGTAAGGGAAGTGGGGGAGGGGGTCCTTCTTCGCCCGGAGGGGCTTCACTGCCAGACCGCGGCCTTTGTGTGCGGTTTCCCCTTTCGGGAGGAAAGGGTCAAGAAAACCCTTTACAAGTTCCTTCAGCCGGAGGCTGCGGAAAGGTTATATTCCTCCAGATCCCGTCTTCCCGCGGGAGAGTTCGAGGCCCTGGCCTTTAGCCCCCTGGATCGAGCGGAAAGCCCCCCGGAGGTCCTTCTTCTGGTGGTGGATGCCCTCCAGGCGGCCCATCTCCTGGATTTCTATCTCCTGGGTTCCGGGGCCTCCGAGATACCGCTTACCCATTATCCCAACGCGGCGGTCTGTGGATCCATGGTCAAGGCCTATCTGGAACAGAAACCGGTTATGAGTCTGCCCTGTCCCGGGGCCTTTTCCTCGGGCAAGATGGATCGAGGGGAGCTTTTCCTGGCCTTCCCCTGGAAGGCCTTTGAGGTGGTGATCCGGGTCCTGGAGGATAAAGCCCGCAAGGGACAGGTCTCTTTTCTGGGAGGTCCGCGCCTGGTGGGGGAGGACATCTGTCGCAACTGCCCTCTGATCGCCTTTAGATCGGAAAAAGGCTAGATCCGTCCGAAGGTCCGGCTCAAATCCCGCAGGTAGCCGGCCAGATCGGCGGTGAGGGTTTCCTCCTTAAGACGCCATTCCCAGTTGCCTTCCGCCCGGGAAGGGACGTTGATGCGGGCCTCCTCCCCCAGTCCCAGGACATCGGCCATGGGGACCAGGGCCAGAGCCGCCGGGGAGACATAGGCCAGCCTTATCAGCTCGTGGGCCACGGTCTCCGGGAAGACCTCCCGGCCCAGATAGGACTCCAGCCGCCTTCGCCCCTCGGAATTAAGTTCCCGCTCGAACCAGCCCCGGGCGGTGTTGGTGTCGTGGGTGCCGGTATAGACCACGGACTGAAATTCGTGGCGATGCGGAAGATAGGGACTATCCTCCTCGAAGAAGGCAAAGAGAAGGACCTTCATCCCCGGAAGGCCGAACTTCCGGCGAAGTTCCCGCACCTCAGGGGTAATGTAACCCAGGTCCTCGGCCACGAGCTGGGGCTCCCAGAGATGGCGGAACAGACTTTGCAGAAAGCGTTCCCCCGGGGCCTGAACCCACCTTCCCCGTACGGCGGTCTCTTCCCCGAAGGGGACCTCCCAGTAAGCCGCAAACCCCCGAAAATGGTCCAGACGCAGGAGATCGAAGAGTCGGAGGTTGTGTCGGATCCGTTCGATCCACCAGGAAAATCCCTCCCTCTCCAGCGCCTCCCAGTCATAGACCGGGTTGCCCCAGAGCTGACCGGTGGCGCTGAAATAGTCCGGGGGAACACCGGCTACAAAGCGGGGTCGGAGATCCGCATCCAGCTTAAAGAGATGGGGATGACTCCAGACCTCCACGCTCTCGTAACCCGGATAAAAGGGCAGATCTCCGAAGAGAAAGACCCCCTTGGAATGCGCATATTCTCGAAGTTCCTGCCACTGACAGAAGAAAATATATTGCTCAAAGGCGAAATATCGTCTTTCCTCCTCAAGGATCTTGGCGGCCCGGGCCAGGGCTTCGGGATGGCGTTGGCGCAGGTCCTCCTCCCATTCCGGCCAGGGACGGCCGGTCTTTTCCCAGAGGGCCCGAAAGAGGCTGTAATCCTCCAGCCAGAAGGATTCGCGGGAAAAGAAGGCCTCGAAATCCGAACCGGGACGAAAACGCGAGAAGGCCCGGGTCAGGATTTCTCTCTTGAATCTTCGGACCCGAACATAATCCACCCGATCCTTCGGGAAATCGGGGGGCGAGATCTCCCTCTTTCGCAGGAGCCCCTCCTGGTAAAGCCTTTCCGGGCTTATGAGC
>NZ_WFVX01000064.1:0-8261 GCF_015491435.1 Thermosulfurimonas sp. | reverse complement strand
ATATTTTAAGCTTAAAAATATAAGTCTTGAAATTTCCGGGAAAGATTTAAAAAGAGAGCTGGGGCTCACCCCGGGACCTCTCCTGGGACGTATCCTAAGAGAGGTCTTCTATGCCCGCCTTGACGGACGGGTGAAAAACCGGGAAGATGAGCTTCGGCTGGCGCGTGAACTCTTAGCCAGGGAGGGATAAAGGTCCTCATGTGGTTGCCTGATTTGAGAACCCTGATCATCATTACTCCGCCCCTGCTTCTGGCCATTACCTTTCATGAATTGGCCCATGGATGGATGGCCTGGCGTCTGGGAGATCCTACCGCTAAAGCCGCCGGAAGACTCACCTTAAACCCTTTGAAGCACCTCGATCCGGTGGGGACCCTGGTCCTGGTTCTAACCCAGGCCATAGGCTGGGCCCGACCGGTGCCGGTGAATCCCAACTACTTTCGCCATCCCCGCCGGGACATGATGTGGGTTGGGCTGGCCGGGCCGGGGGCCAATTTCCTTATGGCTGTGCTCCTGGCCGTTCTCTATCATGCCCTTTCCCCCGGAGCCCATATCCTGGCGGTGAAGCTCCTGCGTTTGATGCTGGCCCTGGGGGTGCAGATCAACCTGGGTCTGGGCATCTTCAACCTCCTGCCGGTTCCGCCTCTGGACGGCAGTCGAGTCCTGGCGGGAGTGCTCCCCTCCTCGGTGGCCTATGCCTTTATGCGGTACGAATTCATGGGCTTTATTTTCCTCATCCTTCTCATCTTTACAGGCGTGGTGGATAAAATTATATTCCCTCTGATCTTTGGTTTTTCTCATCTGCTGCTCGGAGGGTGGCCGTGAGTCGAAAACGGGTGCTGAGTGGAATGCGTCCTACCGGTCCCTTACATCTGGGGCATCTGCATGGAGTCCTCCGGAACTGGCTGGATCTCCAGGAGAAATTCGATTGTTTCTATTTCGTGGCCGACTGGCATGCCCTTACCACCGAATACGAAAACCCCCGACGCATTCCGTCCTTTACCCGGGAACTCCTCCTGGAATGGCTCTCAGCCGGGCTGGATCCGGAAAGGAGTGTAATCTTCGTCCAGTCCGCCATCAAGGAACACGCCGAATTGTATCTTCTCTTCGGGATGATCGTTCCGGTTTCCTGGCTGGAACGCAATCCCACCTATAAGGACATGCTTCAGAATCTCCAGAGCAAAGATCTTTCCACCTACGGCTTCCTGGGCTACCCGGTGCTTCAGGCCGCGGATATCCTCATCTACAAGGCCCAAAAGGTTCCGGTGGGGGTGGATCAGCTTCCTCATCTCGAGCTCACCCGGGAGATCGCCCGGCGTTTCAATTACCTTTACGGAAAGGAGGTCTTCCCCCTTCCCGAACCCCTTCTTTCCCGCGAGGCGGCAAAGGTTCCCGGAATAGACGGGCGCAAGATGAGCAAAAGCTACGGCAACGCCATCTTCCTGAACGACTCCCCCGAAGAGGTGCGGCGAAAAATCCTCTCCATGATTACCGATACGCAACGTCCGCGAAAGAGTGATCCCGGAGATCCCGAGAACCGCTGTGTGGCCTTCCAGCTCATCCGTCTTTATACCCCCCAGGAACGTCTGCGCGAAATCGTGGAAGACTGTCGGGCTGCCCGTCTCGGCTGCCGGGATTGTAAGGCCGAGTTGGCCGAACGGGTGATCCGCTCTCTGGAATCCCTGTGGAAGCGGCGGGCGGAGCTGGAAAAACAGCAGGACCTGCTGGAGGAGATCGTTTCCCGGGGGAACCGTCGGGCCCGGGAAATAGCCGCCGTTACCCTGGAGGAGGTAAAAGAAACCCTGTGGGGAGAAAGGTACTTCTAGGCCTCTATCGGGATATATCTTTCGAAAAAGACCCCCTGTCCATCATACTTTAAAACCGCGGCCCGGGCCTGCAGCCCGCTTCGAAGGGCTTCCCTGAGGGTCCCGGCAAAGGCGGGATCAATCTCCTCGGCCGCGCGTAATCGGCGGGCCTCCTGCCGGAAGACCAGAAAGAGCAAACCGGCCACGTTCCCGGAACGAACAAGGGAGATCAGGGCTCGAAGGTGGCGGGTCCCTCTTTCCGTGGGGGCATCCGGGAAAAGAGCCACTTCTTCCTTAGCCCAGGTTACGCCCTTCACCTCCAGATACAACGGCCCTTCGGAGGTTTCCAGGAGAAAATCTAGACGTCCCTCCCCTACCCTGGGCTCGGCCTTGAGATCCGTAAAGTCTCCGAAGGGATGGGCCTCGAACAGGAGGTTGGCCGTAATCCGGCGATGGTAGCCGGAATGGCAGAAACACCAGTAATCCCGAATCCTGAAGGCCAGAAGATCCCATCGGGTCTTCCGGCGGGGATTGCGGGCCTTGCGCAACAGAACCGGGCACCCCTTCCGGGTCAGATCCGGGAGGCGCCCCGGGTCATGGAGATGCACCTCCTCGATTCTTCCCTCCAGCTCCACCCGGGCCAGAAAGCGATTGGGGCGTTCCAGAAAGACTCCCTCGGTGTCGGCGGGGATCCTGAAAAGCATCATTTAACCCTCTGGTAAAAGCGCCCGGGAAGACTCTGGATGAAACCGGCTAGTTCCAGTTCCAGAAGCCTGGCCGCCAGATCGGACATCTCCAGACCGGACTCGACCATTATCTCATCGAAGTGCTTGGGATAATACGGAATACAGGCCAGAAGAGGATCCTCCGGCTGAGACGGAGGTTCCTGGACCGGGGTCTTCTCCAGGCCCAGGGCCTCCAGCACATCGTCTAACTCTGTGGCCGGCCAGGCCCCCTGTTTCAGAAGTTCGTTCGTACCCCGGCTCTGTGGCGAAAACACACTTCCCGGAACGGCCAGGACCTCGCGTCCCATCTCTGCAGCCAGGCGAGCGGTGATCAGGGCCCCGCTCTTTTCCGCAGCCTCCACCACCAGCACCGCTCGCGAAAGGCCGGCAATAATCCGGTTGCGTCGAGGAAAATGCCATCTCTCCGGACGGGACCCCAGGGGAAACTCCGAAACAAGGGCCCCTCCTGCGGCCACGATATCCTCGGCCAGGTGCCGGTGGGAGGAGGGATAGATCACATCCAGGCCCGAACCCAGCACCGCCACGGTGTAGCCTCCTGCGGAAAGGGCCGCCTGGTGCGCCTCGGCGTCCACCCCCAGGGCCAGCCCGGAGATGATCGCCGTTCCCCGGGCGGCTACCTCCCGGGACCATTCCCGGGCCAGCTTCAATCCATAAGGGCTGGCTTTTCTGGCCCCCACCACCCCCAATCCCCATAGATCTCCGTAAATCCGTCCCCGCACATAAAGAAAAGCCGGCGGATCGGGTATCTTTCGAAGGGCCTCGGGATACTCTTGATCCGAATAGAAGACCAATCTGTACCCTTGATCCCTCACCCGCTTTACCTCTTCCCGGCCCAGTCGAAGAATCTTTTCCGGCGCAACTTCCAACCGCCGGGAACAGGAGATTACGGGAACCAAACCCTTGAGAACGGCTAATCCTACCAGATAGAGCCTATCTTCGGAAAGATCCATCAGGCGGGAAAATGTACCAGAATACGTTCGGGATAGACTTCCAGGCGGGCCTCAGGATGCCATATTTCTCTGGCCGCGGAGAAAAAGGGACTTTGGGTATCGGCCAAGGGGGGTTCCAGTTCAAAGTGGACCTTTACTCCCTCGGAAATCCCTTCCGCCGAGAGGCGAAGTCGGCCCCCTCTTTCGGCCAGAGGAAAGACCAGACCGTAAAAGAGGGCACACAGCCCGGCCCGTAACCGATTATAGGGCATTCTTACCTGATACTCCTCGGGAATATGCATCTGCTGCTCCACCCGATGTTTAAAGGAAAGTTCCGCCTGCCAGAAGGTAAGTTCCTTCTTTAGGATCTCGTGCAGGGGCCAGGGACCGATCTCCTCGCGGTTCATGTCCTCTTCCGCGGCCGCAAGGAGGTTGGTCAGCTTAAAGATCTGTTCCTTGAGGCGTTTCATACCCTCGGCCACGGCCCCGCCGGCTTCCCCCGCTTCGAGCTTGTTCTCCAGGATCTCGGTCTGCACCAGAAGGGCCTGTAAGGGCCCACGCAGGTTGTGAAGATACCCTTTAAAAAGACACCCTAAGGCCGCTTTGCGAAGAAGATCTTTCTCTTTCATAGGTGTTTTTTTACTTCTTATCCAGGCAAAATTGAAGGGCCAGCAAATGCCCGTTTAACTCAAATTCCAATACCAGATGGTCGGACTTACACAGAGTGTGCAGCCTGTAATCTTTACCGGTCACTATGGAGGGGGTGGAGGCCGAAAGGGATATTCCCTGTTGTTCGAAGCGGCGCCGGAAGGCCCCACAGATCATGTTGGCCATCTCTCCGGCGGCATCTTCCACCTCATCCGTAACCTCGGTCGGAGCACTACCGAAAAGGGCTTCGAGGATCTTGAAAAGGGCTTCCTTGGAAAAGGAGACCACAAAGGCCCCGGATACCTTCTCTCCGGTAAGTCCGGCTATGGCCGTAATCTCCCCCAGAGGAAATTCGTTCTGGCGGGTAGAATAATTCTTTAAGACCGGGGGAGTACCGGTATAGACCCCGATAACCTCTTCTACCGATTCCTTCAAAGCCTCAATCAGCGGATTCACCTCTCCAAAACTCCCTCAGTTCTTCCCAGGTTAGCTCCTCAGAAAAACCGGGGCAACTGGAACGGATTATTTCAAAATTTTCTCGATCTTTCAAGATGCTGGGATGAAGGGGCCACTGCCGGCAATGATCCGGTTTCACCGGATGGATCCGGCAGCCCTCCCGGGGATGATAAAAGATGCAGTGTCCCTCCACGGTTTTCATTTCCAGTCGGCCTCCTCGATGGACCAGGAAACGTGCGGTAAGTTCTTCTACGGATAGTTTCAGATAGGCGGCTATGCGTTGAACCTCCTCCGGGGAGAGGGAGACCGTACTTTCCCCCTGACAGCAGAAACCACAGCGTTTACATTCAAAGATCTTCCGTTGCTGACGACGCATAAGGAATAGGGTCTTTCAAACCGGCCTCGGCAAAAGCCTTAAGCCGAAGACGACAGGACTCGCAACGTCCACAGGCCGTCTCCTCCTGCTGGTAACAGGACCAGGTGAGATGGAAGGGAGCCTTAAGCTCTGCTCCCAGCCTCACGATCTGGGCCTTGGTGAGATAGATGAGCGGGGTCTCGATCCGGATGTGGGTTTCCGGACGGGTCCCCTCCTCGATAGCCTTCTCAAAGGCATCAAAAAAGCTCCTCCGACAGTCCGGATACCCCGAAAAATCGAGTTCGTTGGCCCCGATGAAGATCTTTTCGGCCCCCAGCACCTCGGCCCAGGAGGTGGCAATGGCCAGAAAATGGGCATTACGAAAAGGCACGTAGGTTACGGGAATGGACCGGGGATCCGGTTCCTTTTCGGGCACGGCGATGCTTGCATCCGTAAGGGCCGAGCCTCCGATGGCCTTGAGCGCCGGGACTTCGGTTATGAGGGAATAGCGAGGCCGGAAATACTCACAGAGGTCCCTGAAGGCACGTTCCTCCCGGGCCTCGGTTCGCTGACCGTATTTCACGTGCAGAAGGGCCAGATCGTGATCTCTTGCGGCCAGAGCTGCGGTAACACAGGAATCCAGGCCTCCGGAAAGGAGGACCACCGCAAGGGGTTTAGCCATGGCCACTTAGGTCCCCATCTCCCAGGAGGATAAATATTTTTCCTGTTCCGGGGTGAGTCGATCTATTCGGATCCCCATGGCCGAAAGTTTAAGCTGGGCCACCCGCCGATCTATTTCCTGCGGAACACCATAGACCTTATTTTCCAGCTCGCGGGCATGCCGGGCCAGATAGGCGCAACAGAGGGCCTGGTTGGCAAAGCTCATGTCCATCACCGCCGAAGGGTGTCCCTCGGCAGCAGCCAGATTTACCAGCCTGCCTTCGGCCAGGACATAGATCCTGCGTCCGTTAACCAGGGTATATTCTTCTACATGTTCCCGAATGCGGCGTTTTTCCCGGGAGATCTCGGCAAGGCCTTCCAGATCGATCTCCACGTTGAAGTGACCGGAATTGGCCACGATGGCCCCATCTTTCATGCGCAGAAAATGTTCCTTCCGGATCACGGCCATATCTCCGGTAACCGTACAGAAGAAATCTCCGCGTTCCGCAGCTTCCTCCATGGGCATGACCTCGAAACCATCCATCACCGCTTCCAGGGCCTTAAGAGGGTCCACCTCGGTTACGATTACCCGGGCTCCCATACCCCGGGCCCGCAGGGCCAGCCCCCTTCCGCACCAGCCGTAACCGGCCACCACGAAGATGGATCCCGCCAGAAGGCGGTTGGTGGCCCGAAGGATTCCATCGATGGTGGACTGTCCGGTCCCGTAACGGTTATCAAAAAGGTGTTTGGTTAGAGCGTCGTTTACCGCAATTACGGGATATTTGAGGGCTCCGTCCCGGGCCATGGCCCGCAAACGGATAACCCCGGTGGTGGTCTCCTCGGTGCCCCCCATGACCTCCGCCGCCTGCTCCGGCCGCTCGGCATGCAGGGTGGAAATGAGATCCGCTCCGTCGTCCATGGTGATATGAGGATGGGTATCCAGGACGGCCTTGATATGAGCATAATAGGTGTCGCGATCCTCCCCTCGCACGGCAAAGACCGGGATTCCGAAGTCTTTTACCAGAGAAGCCGCCACGTCGTCCTGGGTAGAAAGGGGATTGGAGGCACAGAGGGCCAGCTGTGCTCCCCCGGCCTTAAGGGTTAGCATCAGGTTGGCGGTTTCGGTGGTAACATGCAGACAGGCCCCGATACGTAGCCCCTGCAGGGGTTTTTCGCGTTCGAACTCCTCCCGGATAAGGTTAAGGACCGGCATATCCTTGGCGGCCCACTCTATCCGCAGGCGCCCCTTTTCCGCAAGCGAAAGATCCTTTATATGATGTTCCATTTCTCGCCTCCCTAATCCAGCCCGGCCAGTTCCTTGATCTTTTCTACCATATCCAGCCGCTCCCAGGTGAAGTCCGGATCATTACGCCCGAAATGTCCATAACACGCCGTTTTCCTGAAGATCGGACGTCGCATATCCAGGTATTCGATCATGTGACGCGGACGAAAATCAAAGAGCTCTTTAATGATTTCCACGATTCGCTCCACCGGAATATTATTGGTCCCGAAGGTCTGGACATTGATGGCGATGGGTTCCGGCACCCCAATGGAATAAGCTACCTGAACCTCAAGCTCCCGGGCCACCCCGGCAGCTACCATGTTTTTGGCCACATAACGGGCATAATAAGAAGGGGTGCGATCCACCTTGGTGGGATCCTTACCGGAGAAGGCTCCTCCACCGTGGTGCCCGCGCCCGCCGTAAGTATCCACGATAATTTTTCGCCCGGTCATCCCGCAGTCCGCAAGCGGGCCCCCGATAACGAACCTTCCCGTGGTGTTCACCAGAAATTTGGTCTCCGGACGAAGATGCTCCGGGGAGATGACCTTTTTGATCACCTCCTCCACGATGGCTTCTTTGAGTTCCTTGTATTCCACCCAGGGTTCGTGCTGAGCCGCTACCACTACGGTATGCACAAAGACCGGGCGCTTGTCCTCATAGGCCACCGTTACCTGCGTTTTTCCATCCGGGCGCAGGAAGGGAAGGATGCCCTTTTTGCGCACCTCAGCCAGACGCATGGCCAGCCGGTGGGCATACCAGATGGGCATGGGCATGAAATCCGGGGTCTCGTCACAGGCATAACCGAACATAAGGCCCTGATCCCCGGCACCGATTTCTTCTCCTCGATCTACCCCCATGGCGATGTCCGGGCTCTGCCGGTCGATACTGGTAAGAACGGCACAGGTCTGCCAGTCAAATCCGAGATCGGAATGATTGTATCCGATCTCCTTCACCACTCCTCGGGCAATGGTGGCATAGTCCACCCGGGCCTCGGTGGTGATCTCACCGGCGATGAGGATCATACCGGTATTGACCATGGTTTCGCAGGCTACCCGAGCATAGGGATCCTTTTCCAGAATCGCATCGAGAATGGCATCCGAAATCTGGTCTGCCACCTTATCGGGGTGTCCTTCGGTGACCGATTCCGACGTAAAAAGAAAATTGGAAAGCCCCATTCTTTAACCCTCCTCTTCCAAAACTCAGGGTTTAACCTAAACCGGATTTACAGGCAGTTGTCAAGATTCAGACTTTTTCTTTATTCCCCCGCCCGCCCACTTCTTCTAGCGCAACCAGAAACCGCGCCCAGGGAGCCCTTTCCGCTCCGGGCATACTCATTCTCATATTCCCATTCCTCTCCATTTCGCCCCCATTTCATTTCTATTT
>NZ_WFVX01000063.1:0-8575 GCF_015491435.1 Thermosulfurimonas sp. | reverse complement strand
CTCCAAACCCAAGCCCTCAAAATCCAGACCCCAAAAGCCCAGGCCCCGAAGACCCCGTCCCCAAAAACCGGCCTCAAAAAAAGTTTCCCCTTCTCCCCCCGACATAAACTCGGTTAACAACCCCCGTAAAACGCCTAAGCCTCCCGAGGCCTCCAAGAGCCCTCCCACACCTTCCCCGGGAGGTGAGGCGGGGGGAAACACGGCCTTGCGGACGGCAAAAACCACCCCGCGTCCTCCGGGGCCTTCCTTTTCCGGCCCCTCGGGTCAAAACCGCAGGAATTCCTACCTCTCCCTGATCCTCGCCCAAATCCGAAAAAAGCGTTACTATCCGCTGCTGGCCCGAAGGCGAGGATACCAGGGAAGGGTGGGACTTTGGCTCACCATCTCGCCAGAGGGTCAACTCCTTTCGGTAAAGATATTTCAGGGCTCGGGGCACCGGATTCTGGATCGAGCCGCCCTGAAGATAGTTCAGCGGGCCGCACCCTTTCCTCCCCCACCTCCCGAACTCGGCCCTTGGCCTTTAAAAATAAAAATCTTTTTGAAATTCTATCTCACTAAATGAATTAAAATTTTATTCCCTAACAATCCAGTAATTCAAGTCTTGACAGAATATTTAGCTGTGCTAATAGTTGCGAATGATAATCAATAATATTACAGGAGGAAGGTATGGAGGCAGGGGTAGTTAGCATCCTGGATTTGAAACCGGGAAATAAAGGAAGGGTACAGGGAATCCTCAAGGAAAGGGAAAACCGGTGCGAAGAGGGTCTTCGATGCAGACACAGACACAGGCATGGACACGGATCTCCATTCAGAGGAAAAGGATGCGGGGGAAGGTTACTAGAGATGTTAGGGCTTTACCGGGGGCAGACGGTGGAAGTGGTGGAAAACCGGGGATGGGGACCGGTAATCCTTAAGGTAGGAGACACCAAATTTGTTCTAGGACGGGGACAGGCAGCCCGGATCCTGGTTCAACCCTTATACGAGGAGGGGCGCTCATGAGGCTCTCTGAGGTCAAACCAGGAACCAAGGTAAAGATCATCCGGTTGACGGAGGCTCCCTCGGTCCTTAAAAGGCGCCTGCTGGATATGGGAGTGCTCTCCGGGGAACCCCTTCTGGTGGAACGGGTGGCCCCGCTCGGTGATCCTCTGGAAATAAAGATCAAGGGGTATCGACTTTCCCTGCGACGTGAAGAGGCGGAAAAAATCCAGGTGGAGGTAATATCATGAGGGAAGAAATAGTGATCGCTGTGGCCGGCAATCCCAATACCGGAAAGACCACTTTCGTAAATGCCGTCGCCGGCACAAGACTCAAAGTCGGAAACTGGCCCGGGGTTACCGTGGAAAAGAAGGAAGCCCGACTGGAAGTAAACGGAACAAAGATCCGACTGGTGGACCTTCCCGGCACCTACAGCCTGAGCCCCTTCAGCCTGGAGTAACTTATCGCCCGGGATTTTCTGGTTCGAGAAAAGCCCGATGTGGTATTAAACGTGGTCGATGCTACCAATCTGGAAAGAAATCTCTACCTAACCCTCCAGCTCTTAGAAACCGGAAGACCCGTGGTGCTGGTCTTAAACATGTATGACGAAGCCTTAAGAAAGGGGCTTCGCATCGAGGTAGAAAAGTTGAGTCAGCTTTTAAAAATCCCGGTAATCCCTACCGTGGCCGTAAGGGGAGACGGTCTTAAAGAAGCCCTGGAGGCAGCCATCCATACAGCCCGCGCAAAACCCAAACCTTTTTTAGAGTACGGACAAGAAATAGAAAAGGCCCTTTCCGAGCTTGAGAATTGGCTAAAAAATGGAAATAACTTTCTTCCCGAGTCTATTCCCCTCCGGTGGCTGGCCATCAAACTCCTGGAAGGAGATCCGAAAGTGAAGGAGGAAACAGGGATCCAGGAGTTGCCCGATCTTCCGAGCCTTCGGCACCTCCTTTCAGCCCATGGAGAACCCGGGGAGGTTCTGGCCGAAGCCCGCTACGGGGTAGCCTCCGGGGTGGTAAAGGAATGTGTACACCGGGAAGGACTACGCCCGGACCTTTCCGAAAAACTGGACCGAATCCTTCTGCATCGCTATCTGGGTTTTCCCCTTTTTCTGGCCATGATGTGGTTACTCTTCAAATTGACCTTTGATCTATCCTCCCCCTTTGTGGATTGGCTGGATCAACTGGTAAACACGGCTCTGGCCCCTACCCTGGCCTGGGGACTGCATTTCCTTTCGGTCCCGGAGTGGTTTCAGGCACTGATCCTGGACGGGATAGTAGCCGGGGTGGGAACGGTGGCGGTATTCATCCCGGTAATTGCGGCCATGATGTTCTGGATCACCTTCCTGGAAGGAAGCGGATATCTGGCCCGGGCGGCCTTTGTAATGGATCGGGCCATGCATACCGTGGGACTTCACGGAAAGAGCTTTATTCCCCTCCTCCTGGGATTCGGATATAACGTACCTTCGGTTTACGCCACCCGGGTCCTTGAAACCCGGCGAGATCGCATCCTTACCGCCTTCCTGGCCCCGTTCATGTCCTGCGGAGCCAGGCTTCCTGTCTATGTCCTTTTTGCCGGGGCCTTTTTTGCCTACCGGGCCGGAACCGTGGTCTGGTCCCTTTATCTTATAGGTATCGGTATGGCCCTCCTCCTGGGCCTTTTTCTCCAAAAGACCCTCCTTAAAGGAGAATCCAGCTTTCTGGTGATGGAACTTCCTCCCTATCGACTCCCGCGGGGTAAATACCTTTTAGTCCATACCTGGGAAAAGACCCGTCATTTCGTGATCAAGGCCGGAACCTACATCCTGGTCATGTCCGTAGCGGTGTGGTTTCTTCTGAATTTCCCCGCCGGAAAGGGGGTGGAAGGCTCCTATCTGGCCCGCTTAAGCCGGACCATCGCCCCGGTTTTTGAGCCTCTGGGATTTGGCCGGTGGGAAGCTGCGGCTTCACTCATTACCGGGGTCATGGCCAAAGAGGTGGTGGTAAGCACCCTGGGGGAGATATACGGTGCGGGCTCGGAGGAAACCGAAGCCCCTCCGGCATCTATCCGAAGAGCCTGGGGAGAGGTCCTCAAGGCCTTACCCCAAGCCTTTCTTGAGGCCGGAAGGAACCTTGTGGCCGGTCTCTATCCCGTAAGCCTTGAGCCTGAGCAGGCTCAGGCCTCGCTGATCTCCAAAATACGCTCAACCTTCACCCCTCTTTCGGCTTATAGTTTTATGGTTTTCACCCTCCTTTACATGCCCTGTATGGTGTTTCTGGCCGCTTTTTACGCCGAGTTTCGCAGTCTGCGCCTCACCGCTCTTCTGATATTTCTCAACCTGGGGCTGGCCTACACCCTGGCCTTCACTCTCTATCAGACCGGACGCTTTCTGGGATACGGAGGCTAGCTATGGGAGTCGCAGATCTGGCCCTGGGGACACTGGTAGCCGTGGGTACGTGGAAACTGGTAAGACGAAAAGTGTTTCTTTTCTGGCGAAAAGAAAGTCCATGCACACACTGTCTTAGCAACCATTGTCCGTTAAAGAAATTTTTTAATCATAAAGATTCCTCTAAAGATAACGTTGGCCATTAACCATTCAGACCAGTGAACCCAGGTCTTGACGTTTAGCAAGATTCAGGTAGTACTTTTAAGCTAAAAGTATTAACGGTCTCCGGGTGCCCTGCGGAAGGCCGCGGGGTTAAACGGGAAGCCGGTGAGAATCCGGCGCTGGCCCGCAACCGTGACCGG
Source organism: Thermosulfurimonas sp. (assembly GCF_015491435.1). Classification (NCBI taxonomy): domain Bacteria; kingdom Pseudomonadati; phylum Thermodesulfobacteriota; class Thermodesulfobacteria; order Thermodesulfobacteriales; family Thermodesulfobacteriaceae; genus Thermosulfurimonas; species Thermosulfurimonas sp. The sequence goes on along the minus strand of NZ_WFVX01000063.1, from coordinate 4,873 downwards.
GGACGAAAGCCGCTGGGAGCCGGCACCGTAAGGGCCGGCTCCTCGCCCGGGTGCTCGAGGGGTTAAGGCCCCGAGGGTTCCCGGGTGGGCCTGCCGGAAGCAAGTTTCCGGCAGGCGACAGGCCACTGGCCGGGCCACGGGCTGAAAGCCCGTAGGTCCGCCGGGAAGGCGCGGCGAGTAGGACGATCCGGAAGCCGGGATACCGGCCCGGAGGCCGAGGAAGGGAGCGGAGCTTCGAGGCTAACTGCTCCGTTCCCGAGCGGAGAAAGTGCCTCCGGGCCGCGGCCGGAGGCCGTCCCTCGGGAACCCTCCTCGAAGCTCCCTCCTTCAAAAAACCTTTGAAGGAGGGAGGTATATGGGTAAAAGGATCCTCTGCTGTATGATGGTATTTTTGCTGGGAATGGCCTTTCCGGTTCTGGCCCAGAACGGAAAGGAGACCGGAGAGGTGGTGATCACCGCCACCCGGGTGCCGGAGGACATCAAGCATCTTCCCGATGCGGTAACCGTGATCACCTCCAAGGATATCGATCAGCGGGAAGTCCAGGGCCTGTACCAGGCTCTCGAGGGGTATCCCTCCATCTCCATCAAACACAACGGATGGCTGGGTCAGTGGGGATATGTCCGGATCCGGGGAGGAAAAAATCAGGATACCGCCGTTCTTTTCGACGGGGTACGGATCTATGACCCCTCCTATCCGGCCGATGATTTCGGGGATCTCTGGTCCTGGTTCGATGCCGAAAACCTATCCCGCATCGAGATCGTGCGCGGCCCTCAGAGCGCCCTTTACGGTTCCAACGCCATGAGCGGGGTGGTAAACCTGATCCCCCGCAAAGGGGGAGGTCCTCTGGAAGTCCGCATGAAAGGCGGATACGGACGCTATGAGACCTGGCGGGGGTCCGGATACATTAAGGGACAGGAAGGACCGGTGGGATACTTCCTGGGACTTTCCGGGGTAAACACCGACGGCCTTTACCGGGACGATGAGTTTCGGCAGACCACGGTGGATTTAAATCTGAACACCCGACCCTTTTCCGGACGATCCGGGGCCCTGGGGACCGTTAAACTGGACTATACCCTGCGTTATTCCTACGGATACCTCAATTACCAGCAGTGGGACTGGACGAGTTTCCGGGCTTATAATGATCCCCATGCCGAGCGCCGGGAACAGATCCAGCTTCATCATTTCACTCTTACGGCCCAACCCCTGCCCTTCTGGAAAACCCGTCTCACCCTGGGATATCATCTTACCCGGCGGGATTACCTGGATCCCGACGACGGCATCCTGGGTTACAGGCCCGACGGATCCGCGGTAACCGATAGTTATTTCGACGGTTTTTACCGGGGGAAGGTCTATCCGGTGGTGTTTCAGAATGACTTTCAGCTTCGCGACTGGGGAACTTTCACCGCAGGCATAGAATACTATGAAGAAAAGGCCGATCTCTATAGCGCCACCGCCTGGGGCACCAAAGACTACGACGACGAAGTGCATACCACCTCCTATTTCGCCAATCTTTTCCTCCTGCTTTTAGAGGAACGTCTGGCCGTAAACCTGGGAGCTCGTATAGATGATCATGAGGAGTTCGGAACCCATTTCACCTACAAGATCGGGGCAGCCTATTTCCTTACCGATACCCTAAAGCTCAGGGGGAATCTGGCCACCGGGTTCCGGGCCCCTTCCATTTTCAATCTTTACGATCCCCGCTATGGGAACCCGGATCTTGATCCGGAAAGGAGCACCGGAGGGGATATAGGCCTGGAACAGGAACTCTTCGGAGGAAAACTGCGCTGGTCCCTTTCCTGGTTCAACACCCATTATAAGGAACGCATAAGCTTCAACTACGCCACCTGGCACTATTACAATTCCGGGGGAGGGGTGGCTACCGGACTGGAATCGGAGATCGAGGCCCGGCCTTTTCCCTGGCTCTCCCTGGCCTTAAACTACACCTACACCGAGGGGCAGGAGGATAAGTACGAGAATCTGGCCCTGGTACCTCACCATCAGCTGGGAGCCCGGTTAGGATGTAAATGGCGCAAGCTCGCCCTTAACCTTTATTATAAATATGTGGGGAGAAGGCCGGCCTACGACCATAAACATATAATCGCGGACTACAGTCGGGTGGACCTTACCGGAAGCTATACCCTTACGGACTACGCCGAGGTATTTTTCCGCGCGGAAAACCTTTTCGATACGGACTATGAGTGGGCTGCGGGTTATCGGGCTCCGGGATTCAATCTCTTTGCCGGGATAAAGATTAAGGGATTTTAGAGGCGGAAACATGGCCTCCCCCGTAAAGCACCAACCCCCTTCATACCCGGGGCGGGCTTCCTCCCCGCCCCGGAGTTTAATTCTCTACTATACCACCACCGGAACGGAGCTGGGGGCGCTGGAGGCGGCGCTAAGGGACCTTGCACGGCAGGGAATAGACGTGCCCCTCCGGGTCTTTTTCCGCGAAACGGCTCCCGGCGCAAGGGAGCTTTCCGCGCTTTCTCGCTCGGCCCGGGCCCTGGTGCTTCTTCCCCACGGAGGGCCCGAGAGCCTTCCCGGGCTCGAGGCGCTCCTTGAGAGCTTCTCCGGAGAGATTGTTCATGTTCAGCCGGTCTCCGGAAGCCCGGCGGATCTCTCCCTGGTGGAGGAATATGCCCGGCCCCGGAACGAGGCCTTTGAAAAACGAGTAAAGTATCTCTCCTACGGAGGGCCGGAAAATCTCAGGAACTTCTTCCTCCAGCTTCTCTCGGAGCTCGGGGAGGAAGTGCCGCCTCCCTCCCCTCCGAAAAGGCCTCCCTCGGAAGGGATCTGGCATCCCCGGGGCGGCTTTTTCCCGGATCTGGATAGCTATCTCTCCTGGCTCAAGGAGCATCTCGGCGAAAAGCGCCCCCTTGCGGGGATCTGGTTCTATCAGGGATACTTCGTAAACGGGGATCTCGCTCCGATCTCCGCTCTGGTAGAAGAACTAGAAAAGCAGGGCCTTGCGGCGCTTCCGGTCTTCCATAAGCGTTTTGTAGCCGAGGGCGAGGGGCTTTCGCCCAACCGGGTGGCCGAAATCTTCTTTAAAAAGGAGAACCGAACGCTAATCTCCGTCCTCATCAACCTTCAGCCCTTTTCGCACCGACTCCTCTGGCCGGAGACGGAGGAAATTTACCCTTTCCTCGATGTACCCGTGATCCACGGAATCCTGAGTTTTTCCGACCCCGAGGCCTGGAGGGACTCTCCCGCAGGGCTCTCTCCGCTTGAGGTCTCGATTTCCGTAGCCCAGCCGGAGTTTGACGGAGTAATCATCACCTATCCGGTGGCGGGAAGGGCTCAGGAAGAGATCTCCGAGCTCCTGGGAACCCCCATACCGCGCCTGAAAACCATACCGGAGGGAGTGCGGAGGCTGGCCGGACTTGCCGCAAACTGGGCCCGCCTCAAGCTCCTTCCCAACCGTGAGAAGCGCGTGGCCATCGTCTTTCATCATTATCCTCCCCGTGAGGATCGTATGGGCTGTGCCTTCGGGCTGGATAGTTTCGAATCCGTGGCCCGACTGATAAGACGTCTGGCCGAGGAAGGTTACGCCGTGGAAAGGGTTTATGCCTCAGGTGAAGAGATCGCCCGCGAGTTCCGGGCCCGCCAGATCTATGATCAACGTTATCTTCCCCCGGAGGAACTCCTCCGCCGCAACCCCATCCTCTGGCCGGTGGAACGCTTCCGTACCCGGCTGGAAAGATTTCCGGAGAGAATACGACAGGATCTTCGTCGGACCTGGGGAGAATTTCCCGGAAACTTTCTGGTCCTGAAAACTCCCTCCGGAGAGGGGCATTTCCTTTTTTTCGGTCTTAGGAACGGAAACCTCCTCCTCACCCTCCAGCCTCCGCGGGGAAAGATCGAAAAACTCTCCGCCGGAGAGATCCATCGTCCGGATCTGCCCCCGCCTTACCACTATCTGGCCTTTTACACCTGGCTGAGAGAGGAGTTCGGAGCTCACGCGGTGATCCATGTAGGGAAACACGGAACCCTGGAATGGCTTCCGGGAAAGAGCGTGGGACTCTCCGAGGGGTGCTTCCCGGAGCTGGCCATTGCCGACCTTCCCAACCTCTATCCTTACATCGTAAATGACCCGGGCGAGGGCACCCAGGCCAAACGCCGGAGCTATGCCGTGATTCTGGATCACATGATTCCTCCGCAGATGCAGGCCGGTCTTTCCGGAGATCTGGCCGAAATCTCCGATCTCCTGGAGGAGTATCGAACCCTCAAACGGGAAAATCCGGACCTGGCCCTGGGGACGCGCCGGAAGATTCTGGAAAGAGCCCGGGAAAGCGAACTCTTTGAAGAGCTACCCTTAACCCCGGAAGAAGCCGAGAAAGATCCGGAGGCCTTCCTTTCGGCCCTTCATGCCTATCTGGAAGAGGTGGCCGGAACCCATGTCAACCGGGGGCTTCACATCCTGGGAAAGGTTCCGGAAGGGCGCGATCTTGACGAGACCGTAAGGGCCATTCGTCGCCAGAGCACCCTTCCGGAGACCGAGATCCGGCAACTCCTTTCCGGAATAACCCTGGAGATGGATAATCTGATCACGGGGCTTGCGGGAGGGTTTGTTCCGCCCGGCCCTTCCGGGGCCCCCACCCGGGGAGCGGTGGAGGTTTTACCCACCGGACGCAACTTCTACAGCGTGGATCCCCTGAGGGTTCCCTCCCGGGTGGCCTTGAAGCGGGGAAAGCGCCAGGCCGAGGCCCTGCTTGAACGCCACCTTCGGGATCACGGCCGCCTCCCCCGGACACTTTCCATGGTGCTCTGGGGCTCTCCCACCATGCGCACCCGGGGAGAGGATTTTGCCTGCGCCCTGTGGCTCCTAGGGGTTGAACCCCACTGGCGGGAGGACGGCCGGGTGTCCGGGAT
>NZ_WFVX01000062.1:0-10127 GCF_015491435.1 Thermosulfurimonas sp. | reverse complement strand
TCCGGGAAGTGCGGGTGGTGCACGGTCTCGGCACCGGTAAACTTATGCAGGCCGTAAGGGATTATCTGGACGGACACGAGGCCGTGGAGAGTTGGAGACCGGCTGCCCCCCATGAAGGGGGCGAGGGGGCAACCATGGTGAAGCTGGTCCCCCCCGCCGGGGGGGTTCTTCACCGGAGGGGATCGTGAACTTACGGGAGGTCGCGATCCGACTCCGGGAGGTCATCAACATCGTGGATCTGGTCTCCGAATACGTGGCCCTGAAAAAAGTGGGGCGCAACTATGTAGGTCTCTGTCCCTTCCATACCGAGAGTAAACCTTCCTTTACCGTAAGCGAGGAAAAACAGATCTTCCGGTGCTTCGGTTGCGGGGCCGGAGGGGATGCGATCGGTTTCTACATGCGCATCAACGGGCTCTCTTTCCCGGAGGCGGTAAGGGAACTGGCGCAGCGGTACCACCTGCCTCTGCCCCGCGGGGATTCCGGAGAAGGTAAGAAATACGACCGGCTTTATCGGGTCAACGAAAAGGCCCTGCGTTTCTTTCGGCACCTCCTGAAGAGTGCTCCGGAGGCGGAAGTGGCGCGCGAGCACCTGCGGGAACGGGAGATCTCGGAGGCCACGGCGGAGAATTTTGCCCTGGGCTACGCTCCGGCTGAGGGCAGTGCCCTGGCCGCCCATTTACGCCTCTCCGGGGTGGATCAGGCCCTGGCCGAGGAGGCCGGCCTGATCCTGCGTCGGGAGGACGGATCCTATTACGACCGCTTCCGGGGCCGTCTCATCTTTCCTCTGCGGGATCAGCAGGGCCGGGTGGTGGCCTTTGCCGGTCGGATCCTGGGACCGGGGGAACCCAAATACCTCAATTCTCCGGAAACCCCGGTCTATCACAAGAGCCGTTATCTCTACGGACTTTACGAGGCCCGTTCCTCTCTCCGGGAACGGGGGTTCGGTCTGGTGGTGGAGGGATATTTCGACCTTCTTTCCCTGTGGGAAAAGGGGATCCGGAACGTGGTGGCCACCTGCGGGACGGCGCTCACCCGGGAACATGCTCGCCTCCTCAAGCGTCTGCTTCGGACCTGGTATCTGGTCTTTGACGGAGACGAGGCCGGGCGCAGGGCCGCCTATCGGGCCCTGGGGGTCTTTTTCCAGGAGGGAATCTTCCCGCGCGTGGTCTTTCTCCCCCAGGGGGAGGATCCGGACAGCCTGGTCCGACGCTTCGGCCCCGAAGCCGTGGAAGAACTGTTGCCGAAAGCCCGTTCCCCGGAATCCTTCCTGGTGGATTATGTACGTCAGGCCTTTCCCCCGGATCCGGAAGGCAAAAGCGCGGCGGTGGCAGAGGTCCGAAAGATCCTTTCCGGGGTGCCGGATCCGGTCATTCGATACGAATATGCCCGCAGGGTGGCCGAAGGCCTGGACGTTCCGGAACGTTTTCTGCTCGAATCTCCGCCTCAACCGTCTCCTTCTACCTCCACTCCGGCCGCGGAGGATCCTTTCGGGAAACTTATCCTCCAGACCCTTCTCCATCACCCTTCCTTGGCGGCGGAACTCAAGGCCCTGAGGGTGGAAGACCTCCTGAGAGATCCCCATCAACAAAAGCTATATCTTCGCCTCCTGGAAGCCCTGGAGGAAGGGTGTCCTCCGGAAAGGTTCTCTCCGGAGGATCCGGAACTTCAGTCCCTTTACAGCGAACTGTTCTTCTCTCCTTTTCCCGAGGATTCAGCGGAAAAGATCCTTTTTGAGATCAAAGAAAGCGTGCTTCGGCGTCGATTCCGGGAACGCGAAAGGGAGCGCTTCCTCCGGGAGATAAAGGAGGCGGAAAGTTCGGGGCGTAAAGAAGATCTGGCGAGGCTCCTTAAGGCCTACGCCGATCTTTGCTTGGAACGATCAATAAAACGCCGCGGGGAGGGGGTTTATGAGTCGTTCTCATCATAAGGAACTGGGGGTCTTAGAAAGGGAGGATTTTACCTGCCTAAGGGAAATAGAGGAAACCTACGGTCTGGAATCCTCCCTGGAAGAGCTGGAGGACGAGAGCGGTTTCGATCCGGTAAAGTACTACCTCCGGGACATGGGGGATATTCCGCTGCTTTCACGGGAGGAGGAGGTTCGCCTGGCCCGGGAGATAGAAGAAGGGGAAAGGCAGGCGGTGCACGGGGCGCTGAAGTTGCGTTCGACCCTGTCCCGGATCTGTGCTTCACTGGAGCGGTTTCTGCGCCGGGAGATCCGGGCCCGGGAGATCCTGAGAGACGCGGACGAATTCTTCGACGATGCCGGTAAAGAAGAGGAGGTGGGAAGGCTCATTGCCTGGGCCCAGGAGGTGCAGGAACTCTCCTCGGAGATCCTTGCCGAATGGCGGAAGGTACCCGAGGGAAAAGGGGCCCGTCTCTCTCACTATCGGGAGATCTCCCGCCTGCGGGATCGCCTGGAGGAGAAACTCTTTGAGCATCGTCTGTCCCGGAAATTCATCGAGGAGCTCTGCAGGGAACCCCTCCAGATGGGCTGTGAACTGCGACGGGCGGAAAAGGACCTCCAGCAGATCGAAAAGAACGGCTATCGTCTGGCGGTCCTGATCCAGCACTTCATCCGCACCGATGGCGAGTTTGCCCGTATCCAGGAGGTTTCCGCCCGGATCGGGATCTCCCCGCAAAAGTTCCTGGAATATCAGAAACGGTATCGACACCTTCAGTCCCTTCGGCAGAACATTCCCCAACGTTTCGGGGTTACACTCTCCCGTTTCAGGCTGATCCTTACGGAGATAGAGGAAGGACTTTCCCGGGCCCGTCAGGCCAAGGAATCCCTGGTGCGGGCCAATCTCCGACTGGTGGTCTCGGTGGCCAAAAAATACGTGGGTCGGGGGTTGCCTTTTCTGGATCTCATTCAGGAAGGCAACATCGGCCTGATGAAAGCGGTGGAAAAATTCGACTGGCGGCGGGGGTATAAGTTCAGCACCTATGCCACCTGGTGGATCCGCCAGGCCATCACCCGGGCCATCGCCGATCAGGCCCGCACCATCCGTATCCCCGTACACATGATCGAACTGGTGAACAAACTGGTGCGTACCTCGCTGCGCTATTATCAGGAAAAGGGGGAGGAACCCACGCCGGAGATCCTGGCCCAGGAGATGGGGCTTCCGGTGGAAAAGGTCAAGACCATCCTCAAGATCACCAAGGACCCGGTATCCTTAGAAACCCCGGTGGGAGACGACGAAGATTCCCTGCTGGGCGATTTTATCGAGGACGAGATGATCCTGGGGCCGCATCAGGCCACCGAGGATCTTTCCCTGGTGGAGGAGGTGCGCAAACTCCTTTCCATGCTCAGTCCGCGGGAGGAAAAGATCCTGCGCCTGCGTTTCGGAATAGGTGAAAAATACGAACACACCCTGGAGGAGGTGGGTCGGGCCTTCGGGGTTACCCGGGAAAGGATCCGCCAGATCGAGTCCAAAGCGCTGCGCAAGCTTCGGCATCCCCATCGCAGCAAACACCTGAAATTTTATCTAACCTCCTAATTTCTTGACAGGAATAGGGGAAGGGATACATTTAGGAATGTACGGGCCTGTAGCTCAGCTGGTTAGAGCCACCGGCTCATAACCGGGAGGTCGGAGGTTCGAATCCTCCCAGGCCCATTTTTTTATTTTAGAATAGTATCTGCCGGGTTGGACTCAGAGAGGTTGATTTCCCCGCACAGGGAGGGGTGATGGGAAAGGGTCCGGAGGGACCGGGGGCAAGAACTGCCCCGCATGAATTAACCGGCTAATGTCCGTTACGGTTGGCGAGATCTGTGCATGGATTGAAAGCTGGGCTCCGGTCTCCTGGGCCGAGGAAGGGGATCCCGTAGGCCTCCAGTTCGGTTCTCTGGAACAGCGTTTGATCCATTTGGGTCTGGCCCTGGAGCTCACCCCGGCGGTGGCGGAATGGGTGCTCCGCCAGGGGGTGGAGGCTCTGCTCACCCATCATCCGGTCTTCTTCCGGCCTTTGCGACGTCTCCGCGAGGAAGACCCCTGGGAGGGGTTGATCCTGCGGCTGATCCGTCGGGGTTGTACGGTGATTTCCTACCACACCAACCTGGACGCGGCCCCGGGCGGGGTTTCGGATCTCCTGGCCGAGGCTCTGGGGGTCCGTGCGGAGCGAGCCCTGCGTCCGGTACCCGGGCACGAACGAGCCGGTCTGGGGCGGGTGGGAGAACTGGAAGAACCGCTTCGTCTCTCCTCCCTGGCGGAAAGACTGCGTCAGCTCCTTGGGGCCCCGGTGCTTATGGCCGGGCCGGACCGGGAGGTAAAACGGGTGGCTTTATGTGCCGGCTCGGGCTGGAGTCTCTGGCCGGAGGTCTTGTCAAGTGAGGCAGAAGTATTTATAACCGGGGAGGTCAAACATCATATCGCGCGAGAGGCCGAGATTCGAGGCTTGGGGCTTCTCGCCACAGACCACTGGGCCATGGAAAATTATTTCTGGAGACACCTCTCGGAGAGGCTCCGGGTCCGGTTTCCGGACCTGAGGGTGAGCTTCTTCGAGGACCGGAGTCCCTTTCGAACTCTTAGTGAGGAGGAGGATCGGTGCGCGAGGAAATAGCCAATCTTATAAGACTGCAGGAAATAGATCTCAAGATCCTGGAACTGGAGCGTCGGAAGGAGGAATTGCCCCTCTCCCTGAGGGAGGCCGAGGCCGAGTTGAACCGCAAGAAGGAGCAGCTGGACGAACTGGCCCGGCGTCTGGAGGAGATCCAGCTCCGGAAAAAGACCGAGGAGGAAGAACTGGAGGAGGAGCTCCAGCGCCTCCGCAAGACCCAGACCCGACTCATGCAGATCCGGGGCAGCCGGGAATACCAGGCCCTCCTGCGAGAGATCGAGGAAATTAAAAAGGCCAACAAGGAACGGGAGGAAAACATCCTCAAACTCATGGAGGAACAGGAAAAGCTCCAGCAGGAGGAAGAGACCCTGCGCCAGGAAATCGCCGCCCTGGAGCAAAAGGTAGCCGAAGAACGGGCCCTCTATGAAGCCCGATGTGCGGAACTGGAAAAGGAGAAGGAACGCTACCTGGGAGAAAGGGAGGGGTTGGCCCGGGCCGTGCCCCAGAATCTGCTCCAGCGTTATGAATTCATTCGCTCCCGGCGCGGAGGGCTGGCCATCGTAGGGGTGGATAACGGCACCTGCGAGGGCTGTCACATGCACATCCCCCCGCAGCTTTTCAATGAACTTCAGCGGGACGACCGCTATTACGAATGTCCTCTGTGCCGAAGATTGATCTATTACAAGAAGATCTATTTTCCCGAACCCGAGGACACCGAGGAAACCCCGGCGGAAAAATAGACCCGCTGGCGTCTGGGGCTCATTCTTCCCGGCGACGCTCCACCGTGATCACCGTGTGGACGTTCCCCCGGGGGTTAAAGTCCCCCACCACCTTTAGCTCCCGGGGCTCCAGGAGCCGCCAGAGGGCGTCGAAGATCTCGTTGGTGGCCGCCTCGTGCGAGATATAGCGGCCCCGGAACTTGTTCAGCCAGAGCTTAAGCGAACGTAACTCCACGATCTTCTGGTCGGGAATATAGGAAATCCTGATGGTGGCAAAGTCCGGATAACCCGAACGCGGACAGAGACAGGTGAACTCCGGAAAGGTAATATCTATGCGGTAGTCGCGATCCGGGTAGGGATTGGGCCAGGCCTCAAGCTCGGCCTCCTCAATGGCCCGTTCTCCGTAGCGTTTTTCTTCCCTCATACTTCCTATGATACCCGGAAAAAGACCCCTGTGGAGCCCCCGGGATCTGGGGAGAGTGCCTATTTTATGCTATGTAAGGATTATGTTTCGGGTAATCGTGATCCTTTTCGCGTGTTTGTTCCTTACCGGATGCGGGCGGAAGGCTCCTCCGGTGCCTCCGGAAGCGGCCCGTCCCCGGCCTCCCTCCGCTTTCAGGGTGATCCTGCATCCCTTCTTCGTCGAACTCACCGTTCGGGTCCCGGTGGAGGATATCCGGGGCTACGATCTCCGCAGGATCAAGGCTTTTGAGATAAGTCGTTCGGCCCGACCGGCGGGAAGACCCGGCCCCGAGCTACACCGAACCTTTCGGGTACCCTTCGGGAAATCTCCGGCGCAGCAACCCCTCTTCACCTATCGGGACAGGGATCTGCGACCGGGCTGGTGTTACACCTATCGGGTACGGGCCATAAAAGGTTTCCGTTCGGTCAGCGCCTGGACCCCGCCCCGCGGATTCTGCTGGACCACTCCTCCCCGGCCCCCGGAGAACCTGACCGCCCGGCGTCTCTTTCCCCATACCGTCTTTCTGAGCTGGAATCCGGTGACCCTGGACCTGCACCGATTCCCGCTCCACGGGAGGGTTCTTTACCGGGTGCGACGCCGCACTCCTGCGGGAGAGACCACCTTTCCCCCGGTTCCGGAGGCCTCCTTTTACGACACCTCCGCCCGGGCCGGAATAAGAACTTGCTATTCGGTGGAGCCTCTTTTATCCTACTACGGCACCCTGGTCCCCGGGCCGCAAAGCCCGGAGGTTTGTCTGATTCCCTGAATTTCGAGGTAAGGGCCATGCACTACTTTCAGTACCGTCAGGGAGAACTTTACGCCGAAGAGGTCCCGGTAAGGAGAATCGTCGAGGCGGCAGGAACCCCGGTCTATATTTACTCCGCGGCCACCCTGAGACGCCATTTCCGGGTCTTTGATGAGGCCTTCTCCGGCATCCCGCATCTCGTCTGCTACTCGGTTAAGGCCAACTCCAATCTCGCGGTGCTGAGGCTCCTTTCCCGGGAGGGTTCCGGGGCGGACATCGTCTCCGGAGGGGAGCTTTACCGGGCCTTAAAGGCCGGGATCCCTCCGGAAAGGATCGTCTTTTCCGGGGTGGGGAAGACCGAACGGGAGATGGAGGAGGCCCTTTCCGCCGGCATCCTGATGTTTAATGTGGAAAGCCTGGGGGAGCTAGAGGCCCTTTCCCGGGTGGCCCGAAGACTCGGGAAACCCGCCCCCTTTGCCATCCGGGTGAACCCGGATGTGGATCCCCGCACCCATCCTTACATCTCCACCGGGCTTAAGAAAAACAAATTCGGGCTCCCGGAGGAGGTGGCCTATCAGGCGTATTTGCGGGCCCGGGAGGACCCCTTCCTTAAGCCCCTGGGGGTGGACTGCCACATCGGCTCCCAGCTTACGGAACTTTCCCCCTTTGTGGAGGCCCTGAGGAGGTTAAAGGCCCTTTATCTGCGCCTCCGGGAGGAAGGACTTCCCCTGCGTTTTCTCGACCTCGGGGGAGGGCTCGGAATCGTCTATGGGGAAGAGGAACCCCCGCCGCCTGAGGAATACGCCCGGGCCCTGAAGGAAGAGCTTTCGGGTCTTTCGGAGACCACCCTCATCCTTGAACCCGGACGGGTGATCGCCGGAAACGCCGGCATCCTGGTAACCCGCGTGCTCTACGTAAAGTCCCATCCCCCGAAGGGGGAGGAGCCCGGACGCAACTTCGTGATCGTGGATGCCGGGATGAACGACCTCATCCGTCCGGCCTTCTATCAGGCCTACCACCGCATTGCGCCGGTGCGGGAGATCCCCGGCGAGGAGACCATCCGGGCCGATGTGGTGGGCCCCATCTGCGAGAGCGGCGATTTCCTGGCCCGGGAACGGCACCTTCCTCCGGTGGTGCCCGGGGACTATCTTGCGGTCTTTTCCGCCGGGGCTTACGGGTTCGTCATGTCCTCCAACTACAATTCCCGTCCCCGGGCCGCCGAGGTCCTGGTGGACGGAGAGCGCTTTTTCGTGGTAAGAAAAAGGGAGACCTATGAGGACCTGGTGCGCCTTGAGGAGATCCCCGAAGAACTCTAAGAATCTTTCCCTTTCCCCCAAACTTGAGGAACGCTTAAGACGTATCACCGAACATCTTGCGGCAAGACTTAATCCCCGGGCCATCTATCTTTTCGGCTCCCTTTCCCGGGGAAAAAGGGCCAGAAGCGGTTTTGATATAGATCTTTTCGTCTTTTGCGGCCGAAAGCTTTCGCACCGGGAAAAGCGCATTCTGCGAGAGGAGGTGGACGAGTTGGCCGGGATCTATCCGGTGGATCTTCTCTTTGAGAGTGAGGTGGCCCCGGAGTTTGCCGAGCGGGTAAAAAGCGAGGGAGTGCTCCTCTATGACGCGCAGGGTTGAGGCCGAGGAGGGCCTTTTAAAGCTGGAGAAGGCCTTTTGGCGCTTAAAAGAGGCCCTCGCGCAGGCCAAAGATGAGCTTGATCGCGACGGGGTGATCCAGCGTTTTGAGTTAACGGTAGAACTCTGCTGGAAGGCCTTGAAGCGCATCCTGGCCTACAAGGGAGTCGAGTGCCATTTTCCGCGGGACTGCATCAAACAGGCCTTCCGCTACGGACTCATCGAAAACGACGATCTACTCCTGGATATGCTTTCCGACCGGAATCTCTGTGCGCATCTTTACGACGAAAAACTTGCCGAAGAGGTCTATGGGCGAATAAAAGAAATCTATGTTCGGGAGCTCGAGAGACTTGTTTTGAGTCTTAAGGAAAAACTCTAAGAGGAGGCAAAAAGATGAAGGTTCTGGTGGTGGGAGGAGGCGGACGGGAGCACGCCCTTTGCTGGAAGCTTGCGCAGAGTCCCCGGGTGGAAAGGGTCTATTGCGCCCCGGGAAATGCCGGGATCGCGGCGGAGGAAAAGTGCGAGTGTGTTCCGCTTGATCCCTTTGACTTTGAGGCCCTTTCGCGATTGGCAAAGGAGAAAGGGGTGGACTTTACGGTGGTGGGGCCGGAGGATCCCCTGGCCCGGGGGCTTTCCGATCATTTTGCCAAAGAGGGGCTTAAGGTCTTCGGGCCTTCGGCCGCGGCGGCCCGGATTGAGGCGAGCAAGGTCTTCACCAAGGAGCTTCTGGCCAAATACGGCATCCCCACCGCGGCCTTTGAGGTCTTCGACCATCCCGAGGCCGCCAAGCGCTACATCGAAAAGAAGGGCGTCCCCATCGTGGTCAAGGCCGACGGTCTGGCCGCGGGAAAGGGAGTGGTGGTGGCCCGAAGCCTTGAGGAGGCCTTCACCGCGGTGGACCGGATCATGGTGGAGAGGGTCTTCGGGGAGGCCGGGGCCCGGGTGGTGATCGAGGAGTGTCTAGTCGGGGAGGAGGCCTCCTTCATGGTCCTTACCGACGGTGAAACCGTGCTTCCGCTTCCCTCCTCCCAGGACCACAAACCCCTTCTTGACGGCGACCGGGGGCCGAACACCGGGGGCATGGGGGCCTACAGCCCGGCCCCGGTGGTCACCGAAGCCCTGGCCGAAGAGATCATGGAAGGCATCATGAAACCCACCATTAGGGCCCTGGCCCAGGAAGGGGCCCCTTATTTCGGGGTCCTTTACGCCGGGCTTATGATCGTTGAGGGGCGGCCCTACGTGCTCGAATTCAACTGCCGTTTTGGGGACCCGGAGGCTCAGCCGGTCCTCATGCGGCTTGAGACCGATCTCGCGGAACTCATCGAGGCCGCCTTCTCTGGCCGCCTTGCGGAATGTGAGGTCCGGGTGCGTCCGGAGGCCGCGGTCTGCGTGGTCATGGCCTCGGGCGGCTATCCCGGAAAGTACGAAAAGGGAAAGGTCATCACCGGGATCGAGGAGGCGGAGAGGATCCCCGGGGTCAAGGTCTTTCACGCCGGAACGACGCGGAAAGACGGAAAACTCGTCACCTCCGGGGGACGGGTGCTGGGGGTTACGGCCCTGGCCGAGGACATCCCGCAGGCCATGCGCAAGGCCTACCAGGCGGTAGAAAAGATTCATTTTGAAAAGGTTCACTTCCGGCGGGACATCGGGGCCAAGGCCTTGCGGCACCTTCCCCCGCGGGTAGGTATTCTCGTGGGAAGCGAAAGTGATCTCCCCGGGGTCAAGGAGGCCGAAAGAATCCTTTCGGAGTTTGCCGTGCCCTACGAGGTGGAGGTGGCCTCGGCGCACCGCAGTCCGGAAAAGGTCCGGCGTTATGCCGAGGAGGCCCGCAGGCGGGGCATCCGGGTGATCATCGCCGGGGCCGGGCTTTCGGCCCACCTTCCCGGGGTGGTGGCCGCGCACACCACGGTCCCGGTAATTGGCGTTCCGGTAGCTGCCGGGCCGCTGAACGGCCTTGACGCCCTGCTCTCCATGGTGCAGATGCCCCGCGGGGTGCCGGTGGCCACGGTAGGGA
>NZ_WFVX01000061.1:0-4872 GCF_015491435.1 Thermosulfurimonas sp. | reverse complement strand
GATCGATGAGTAAAGCCAGACCCACTCCCTGGAATTTGGGATGCGGTCCGAAGCGGATCTCTTCCTTTCGGTAAAAATAGGCCATCTTCCCCTCCTCGCGTTCAGAATTTTACCTCATAGACCACCATGAAGGGAAAATCGTCCATCACCAGACGAAAATATCGGGAATCGTACTGTCTCAGAATATACATCTGGTTGAATAGACTCCGAAAGGTGGGATCATCCACCAGGAAAAATACCCGTCCGTAAGAGGAAGAAACGATTTCCAGAATCAGCCCCTCCGGGCCCCAGAGCCGCTGGTTTACTCCCCGGGCCTCGCGATAGACTATCCCCCGCAGGGGAAATTCCCGATGCCCCAGAAAAACCCTCCGGGTAATGGGGTCGATCCGCACCCCGCGCTGACACACCAGTATCTTCTGCGGCGTCTCCCGACAGGGATTAAGCGGCCAGACAAAACCGTACCTGCCCCGATGTTTGCGAAAATCCCAGCTCCCGAAGTATCCTATCCACCCGTACTTGGGAGGCAGGTCCTGGGTAAAAACCCAATAGACCGGATGATCGGGAGGGCGATAGAGTTCCCCCCGGCTTATGGCCTGAGTAAGGGCCGCCGCGGTGGTACCCTTTTTAAGACGCTCTTTTATCCCCAGGAGCCCCTCGGTGGCGATAAAGGCCGTGATGTTGCGGGCCTCCCGGGGCGAAGAGGTGGTGAAGGAACGGGCCACATAATAGGTCTTGGGGGTAAGTTGGTGCCCTCCATCCACAAAGGTGCCCCGGCGGGAAAGATACTGGAAGGCGTAACCGTAATCCCACCAGCTCCAGATCCAGGCCCGGGGAGGGAGGATCCGGGAGAGCTTTTCCATGTCCCGCACCACAAAGGCATTGGCCTTGGGGGTGGCCACGTAGGCGAAGGTGCTCCTCTGGGAGGCCAGGATCCATATTCCCACCGCCACGATACCCAGAAGACGCAGCAGATGCAGGGTGGATTCCCGAAGCCTCCCTCGGCCCTGCCGGAAGGCCAGATCCATCCAGAACCCCACCCCCACTCCCACAAAGGGGGCCAGATACATGGCGAACCGGTTCCCGGCGCGGAACACCAGAAGCCCGATCAGAAAGTAGGGCCAGAGGAAAAACAGCGCCCGCCTTTCCCTCACCAGGAGGACCACCGCTCCGGCCAGCCCCAGGAGAAAGAGGGGCAGGTTCTGAAGGGTGAGCCGGGCCACCTCGGAGAGGTTCTTGAAATGCTGAAGCTCAGAAATGGATTGCTGAATATTGGGATAATCCCTGAAAATCCCTGTGGCCTCCGGCCGCACCACCGCCACCACATATTCATAGATCTGCTTTCCCAGCGCTACCGGAGACTTCCAGAGATACCACAGATTGGGAACCACCAGAATGGCCAGAGCCACCCAATCTTCCCGTTCCAGGCGGCCCTTCTCCCAGCGCAGAAGCCCGGCAAAAAGAAGGATATTCACCAGGATCAGATGGGGATGGGCATACCACCAGTAATAGAGAAAGGAAAAAAACGAGGCCAGGATCACCCAGAGGCGGGGCCTGGAGGAACGAAAGTACATGCTCAGGCACCAGGCCACCATGAAGGGGAAAAAGAGATTCAGGGAATCGGTATCGAAACGCATGATGCTGGTACGAATGACATAGATGAGGGCCGTGACTCCCACCAACCCTCCCAGGAGCCCGGCCGCGGTATAACCCAGGCTTTCCATATAGAGAAAAAGCGGAAGCACAAAGAGCACCGCCAGAATAGGCGTGAAATAGAGATCCAGCCTTTCCAGAGGAACACCGAACACGCGGGAGAGCTTCTCCGCGGAAAAACTCATCAGGGGAACCGGGAAGGGATAGGTGATGTTGTCGGTGAGATAACTGTCCGGAACCGCCCGGTAAAAATCCGGTTTTCCGGAACGGTAGCGGCCCTCCTGCCAGTCCCGGGCCATGCGGGCAAAGTAGAAGGCGTCGTAAGAGGCGAATATGGGCCGATTACGATCTAGGTACCAGACGTTCTGGCGTTTTTTCCAGATGGCCCGATCATCCAGCCGGACCTGAAGCCCGGCCAGAGCAATGAGCACCAGACAGAGGATCTTGATCCCCCGGAGGGTCCATTCCTTGGCCCTAGCCGAATTTGTAGGCCACACCGAACCCTCCCCGGGGATAGCTCCACTCGATGTTAGCGTAGGGACAGGCCACCCGACACGAGCCGCACTCCACACAGGCCTGATAGCTCACCGTAATCCCTCCGCTACGATCCAGCCGATAAACCCCGGCCGGACAGAAGGAAAGACACGGCCGGGTGGGACAGCGCTGGCAAACCGCCTCGTCCCGGATCCGTAAATGCGCGTAATCCTCGTCCACGTAATACTTCAGGGTAAAGATCTTGTCATCCAGATTAACCCTGGGTAAGGGTTTCATTCCCGACCTCCTTGGGCATCCAGGCAGGCCCGATCCTTCACGGGTCCATCTCCTGTGGATCTACCATCCCTTAAGAAACCGGAAGGTTTTCAGCAGATCCCTAAAGAGTCCGGAGACCCCGCGTCTTCTCTTAAATAGAGTAAAGATCTCCCGGAAAACCTCCTCCTTGGCCCGCCCCTGAGCGGTAAGATAAAGGTGGAGCGCCTGATTCAGGAGCTGGGGATAGGTATCGAAAAAGGCCCGGTTTTCCCGCAGAAACCGCCGGAGACGCCGGAAGTAACGCAGGTCTCGATAGATATAGCTCTCCCGAAAGGCCTCCTCGTAAAGGGCCAGGGTCTCGCGACTGAAGTCTCCCTTTTCATGGGCCCTTACTGCAGCCCTACCGGCCATGATCCCGGAATAAATGGCCAGATTGGTCCCCTCGCGGAAAAGAGGATTTACCAGACCCGCGGCGTCTCCCACCACCATTACCCCGTGGCCACAGAGCCGGGGAAGCCCTTCCAGCCCCCATTCCGGAATGAGATGGGCCCCGTATTCCAGGGTCTCTCCCCCGGAAAGGAGATCCTGCATCACCGGGTGCCTCTTGAGGTTCTCCAGGAGTTCGTAGGGTTTGATCCCCTTTTCCGCAAAATCGGAAAGGAAAAGCCCCACCCCCAGCGAGACCGAGGTGCTGTTGGTATAGAGAAAGGCGCTTCCCGGAAGCCCCAGGCTGGCCTCTCCCAGGACTTCCACCGCCAGTCCGGTGTCCTCGGAGAGGGCAAAGCGCTTTTCCACCTCACCTTTAGGGAGCTGGATGACCTCCTTTACCGAAAGGGCCACCTCCTCGGGGGTGAAATCTCCGGAGATCAGCCCGGCCTTCTGGGTGAGGATCCGGTTTACCCCCTCGGAAAGGATCACCACCGGGGCCCGGACCTCGGCGGGACGATCCGTATCCCAGTCGGCCGGCCGATCGGTAACCACCCCCACCACCCGATCTCCCTCCCGCAGGAGATCTATCACCCGGACCTTGGGTACCAGCAACACCCCGGCGGATCGAGCCTTATCCGCCAGCCACGGATCGAAACGGGCCCGAAAAGCCGTAAAGGCACGGGGAGGTTTTTCCCTTAAGGCCGGCCCGGTATGGGTGATCTTCACCACCCCGTCCTCGGAAAGCACCCACCAGCCCTCCTCGGTTACCGGGCGCTCGAAGGGCAGACGCTTTTCGGAAAAGAGATCCGGAACCAGGCTGAGGATGGACTCGGTATAGACCACCCCTCCGAAGAGGTTTTTGGCCCCGGAGAAACGCCCCCTCTCCAGGAGGATGGTCTTCAGCCCGGCCCGGGCACAGGTAATGGCCGCGGCCAGTCCCGCCGGGCCACCTCCCACCACAATTACCTGATACTGCAAGGCATTATTCATGGCCCTTTTCCCGCTTCACGGCCTCGATCAGGGCCGGAATCACCTGGTAAAGATCCCCCACGATACCCAGGTCGGCGATCCGGAAGATGGGGGCCTCGGGATCGGTGTTGATGGCAATGATGACATCGGAGTTCTGCATGCCCACCCGGTGCTGAATAGCCCCGGAGATTCCGCAGGCCAGATAGACCTTGGGACGGACCGTCTTTCCGGTCTGCCCCACCTGATGTTCATAGGAGATCCAGCCGGCATCCACCACCGCCCGGCTGGCCCCCACTTCGCCTCCCAGTAAACGGGCCAGTTCACGCAGGAGATCGAAACCCTCCGGCCCCCCCAGCCCTCGCCCTCCGGATACGATCACCTCCGCATACTCCAGGTTCACCGTCTTGTCCTTGGGAATAAAGTCCACCCGTTTGACCCGCACCTCGTCCTCGGAAAGCCCCAGTTCCTCCCGCACGATCTCCCCCTGGCGGGAAGGATCCCGCGGAGGAAGCGGAAAGGTGCGCGGACGCACGGTGGACATCTGGGGGCGATGGTCCGGACACAGAATACTGGCCATGATGTTGCCCCCGAAGGCCGGCCGGGTCATGATCAGGTTTTTGCTTTCCGGATCTATCTCCAGGCCGGTAACATCCGCGGTAAGCCCGGTCTCCAGTGAGGTGGCAATGGAACCGGCCAGATCCCGCCCTAGGGTGGTGGCACCCAGGAGGAGGATCTCCGGGTGGTACTTACGACAGAGCTGCACCACGCCGTGGGCATAGGGTTGATTGCGATAATAGGCCAGCACCGGATCGTCTATAAGATAGACCCGCTCGGCCCCGTAGGCGATGGCTTCGCGGGCCACCTCCTCCACCCCGTGACCCAGGACCACCGCCTCGAGCACCCCCTCCAGATCCCGGGCCAGCTCCCCGGCCTTGCCCAGAAGCTCCCAGGATACCGGGTGCGCCTGGCCCTCTTCCTGTTCCACAAAGACCCATACCCGCGGCTTAGCGTTCATGCGGTAAGCACCGCATGAACGCTAAGCCGCGGGTATGGGTCTTTGTGGAACAGGAAGAG
>NZ_WFVX01000060.1:0-2953 GCF_015491435.1 Thermosulfurimonas sp. | reverse complement strand
CTTTTAGTTTATTTTTAGATCATCAATCCCGTATCTGTCAAGGAGGCCACGGAAGAGGGTTGGGAAAGGATAAAAAAGGTCCCCGGGTTGTAAAAAAATGGAAAGGGCGCAGAATTAAGATATGGCCGGAAACGAGGTAAGAAGGATCCTTCTGATCGGATTTAGGGCCACGGGGAAGAGCACGGTGGGGCGGATCCTGGCCCGAAAGCTGGGCTGGGATTTCGTGGACCTCGACGATTATGTGGAGGAAAAGGCCGGAAAGAGCATCCGGGAGATGGTGGAGGAAGGGGGATGGGAGGCCTTCCGGAAAAAGGAAAGGGAGGCCCTCCGGGAATTCTCCCCCCGGGAACGCCTCGTCCTGGCCCTGGGAGGCGGAGCGGTAAGGCACCGGGAAGAGATGGAGATCTTGAGGGACGGAGCACTGGTGGTGTGGCTTTGCGCCCGGCCGGAGACCATTCTCAGGCGGCTTTCCGCCGACCCTCGCACCCAAACCCAGCGCCCAAGCCTTACCGGAAGATCCTGGGAAGAGGAAGTGGTGGAGCTTTTAAGGGAGAGAGAACCCCTCTACCGGCACTTTGCGGATCTTGCCCTTTGCACCGACGCTCTTTCCCCGGAGGAGATCGCCCGGAAAATACTGGAAGAGCTAAAACCCCGCATTACGCTGGAGTAAAATGGTAAAAATTGAAAGGCTTAGCCAAAGACTCTCTTCGGTCTTAAAAAGGGTATCCGGGGTACAGGCGGCGGTCCTTTTCGGTTCGGTGCTCGAGGCCCCGGAACTCGCCCGGGATGTGGATGTACTCCTGGTGATCGAGGGAAGGGATATAGAGGAGACGCTCAATGAGATCGAACGAAGACTTCTTTCCTCCTTTCCGGAGGTCTCACTTGAGGTTTTCGACCTGGTTCCGTTTCTCCCCGGACCGGTTGATCCGGATGTACTTTACGAGGCAATGAGTAAGGGAAGACTCCTTTTCAACCGCAATGGGGCCTACGAGCGGGCCCTGGAGAGGCTTTCGGCGTACTTCATCGAAAACGAAATTATCCTTAAAGGCAGGGAGCTAGACTATTATGGACTTGAACCCCAGGTACATCCTCGGTAGGCTCAGGGAAATAGAGCGGGAAATTGATTACCTTGAAGTTGCTCTCGGAGCCCCGGATAAAGAAATATTAAGCAGTCCCGATCGCTTAAGAGGAATCAAGTACTCGATACTACTTATCACCGAGGCCATCGGTGCGGTCTTACAACATATTCTTGCCCGGAAACATCACCTTGCGGTAACCAGCCTTGCGGAAGCCATGGTGAAAGCCGGAGAGAAAGGGGTAATCGATCAGAATCTGGCCCAAAGCTTTGAGGCCCTGGCCCGCTTCAGGAATCGCCTGGTGCATCGCTACTGGACGGTGGATGATCGGGTTTTTCTGGAAAACCTAAGGAGAGGGCTTCACGAATTCAGGGATTTTGTGAGTCTCATGGAAAGGGAGGTCCAGAAGGCCCGGGGCTAGGGCCGGAAACGGATGTAGAGGATATCTCCGTCCTCCAGCCGATAGTCGCGCCCCTCGAGCCTTACCCATCCCCGACGCCGGGCCTCGGCCAGGTTCTCCGCCTGGAGATACTCCCGAAAATTGATCACCTCCGCGGCGATGAACCCCCGGGCCAGATCGGTATGAATACTTTCCGCCGCCGAGAGCGCGGTGGTTCCCCGAGGAGCGGAGCGAGCCCGGGCCTCTTTTTCGTTTACCGTGTAAAAGGTGAGCAGATCCAGCAACCGGTAGCCCTCCTCGATGAAACGTTTGAGCCCCGGCTGTTCCAGACCGTAAAGCCCCAGCATCTCCTCCCGCTCCGGCGGGGAAAGTTCCAGCAACTGGGCCTCGAGTTCGGCACAAAGCGCCACCACCGGCACCCCCTCCTCCCGGGCCCGTTCCCGCAGCCGGGCCACCTGAGGGTTCCCCTCCCCCTCGGGTAGATCCTCCTCCCCCAGATTAGCCACCCAGAAAACGGGTTTCAGGCTGAGGAGGAAAAGCACCCCCTGCGCATACTCCAGTACCTCCGGAGCCAGGGCCGCACGATGACGACGCAGGGGTTCAGCCGAGGAAAGGATCCGGTGCAGGACCTCGAGGATCTCCCGTTCCTCCGCCGCCCTGCGATCGCCGGAACGGGCCGGCTTTTCCACCCGGGCCATTCGCTTCTCCACGGTTTCCAGATCTTTGGCTATGAGCTCCAGTTCCAGTATCTCCAGATCCCTTATCGGATCCACCGCGCCCTCCACATGCGGGACCTCTCCGGAACGAAAACAACGCAACACCAGGGCCAGGGCATCCATCTCGCGCACATGGGCCAGGAATTGATTACCCAGCCCCTCCCCGCGGCTGGCATGCCGCACCAGACCGGCGATATCCACCACCTGAACCACCGCCGGTACGGCCCGCGCCGCTCCCTCCCTCTCGGCGAGCACCCGCACCCGCTCGTCCGGAACCTCCACCACCCCCACATTGGGTTCGATGGTGCAAAAGGGATAATGGGCCACCTCCGCTCTAGCCCCCTCCACCAGGGCGTTAAACAGGGTGGATTTGCCGGCATTGGGAAGACCCACCAGACCTATCCGCAGAGACATGGTTTTTATCTTAACCCGAAAAGTGTGTTAAGATTAGAGGTCACTATGGGGAAAGACATCCTGCAGGACAAGGTCCTGGTGTTAAACAAACACTATCAGGCCGTGCAGATCACCACCGTCCTGCGGGCCATCTGTCACCTGGTCAAGGGCACCGCCAAGGTCATCACCCCGGACTGGACCACCCACACCCTGGAGGAATGGATCGAAGCCAGCCGGTTTTACGATAACGGCCGCCTCATACGCAGCCCTTCCCTTTCCCTGGTGGCCCCGGAGGCCATCTATCTGGTGAACTACGATCGCCTGCCCCGGCTGGAGGTGGTCTTCAACCGGGCCAATCTCTTTATGCG
>NZ_WFVX01000059.1:0-3516 GCF_015491435.1 Thermosulfurimonas sp. | reverse complement strand
CGAGGTAAGGGTGGTCTGTAAAGATGAGGATGTTGAGGGTATTATGCAGGCCATCGCTTCGGCGGCCCGAACCGGGGAGATCGGAGACGGTAAGATCTTCGTCTATGAAGTGCTTGAGGCCCTGCGCATTCGCTCCGGAGAACGGGGAGAGGAAGCCATTTAAAAATATCAAAAACCAAGAAAAGGAGGGGTAGGATGAAAGGAAAAGGCAGAATCTGGGTAGTACTGGGACTGATGGTGTTTCTCGGGTTGGGGCTTTTAAACGGGGTGAGTCGGGCCGATGAGTCCGCTCCCTCCACGGAGCTTGCGGTGGATGTGCTTTCGCAGTACATCTGGCGGGGCTTCGCCCTTTCGGACGACTCGGTGGTGGTGCAGCCTTCCATGACCGTTTCCTATCTGGGGGCCTACGTGAACATCTGGGGAAATTACGATACCGATCGTAACAACGAACATGATAAAAGTCTCGATGGTGCCGACTGGGACGAGACGGATTTTACCTTCGGTTACACCTACGATAAGCTACCTTACGGGGCGAGTCTGGACGTGGGCGGTATCTATTACGCTCTGGATGGGGACGATTCTTTTGAGCTTTATGCCGGGCTTTCGGCCACCTGTCCCAAGACCGGGATCAACTTCGGGGTCAAGGTCTATCGGGAGATCTCCCATTTTCCCGCCTGGTGGTACGAGCTTTCGGCCGAACGGGACATCTCCCTCCCCTGGTACCAGGCCAGCCTGAGTCTTTCGGCCTCGGCCATGTATCTGGATTCCAAGGATAAGGGGGCCTATCCCGATCCGGACGATCCCGGCGACGAATTTTCCGACTGGCTTTACCTCCAGGTGGGGGCTGAGGTGAATATCCCGGTGGGGAAATATCTCACCGTGACCCCCAAGGTCTATTACAGCTTCTCCCTTTCCGATGAGGCCAAGGATCTGCTGGAGGATAATTCCTGGGACAATCATCACGATCATTTCTTCGGCGGCATCGGGATAAGCTTCTCTTATTAAGTCGTTTTCGGGGCCCGGGCCGTCCCGGGCCCCTCCTGCATGATCCTCCGGAAGGCCGGAAGAAGGGCTTCAAATATTTCCCTGCGCACGGAGGAAGGAAGCCTTTCGTGCCCCTCGGGGGACAGACGATCGGTTACCAGGAGGGCGGCCGCCAGTTTTACCCTCAGCTTCCGGGCCGCGGCAAAGAGAGCGGAACATTCCATATCCACAGCCAGGGCCTGGTCCCGGAAACGGCGCCAGAAACTCTCGTCCTCGCGATAGGGGGCATCCGTGGAAACCACGGTTCCACTAAAGATCTTTATCGGGACCTGGCTCAGGAGTTTTTTCCATTCGGCCACCAGTTCCGGTTCCGGGAACAGGGTACAGGTGCCGGGGAGATAGTAAGCGGAGGTCCCCTCGGCGGAGAGGGCCTTTTCCGGAACCAGGATCGTTCCCGGGGATAGTTCTTCCCGGAGGGATCCGCACCATCCCCACACCCATACCTCCCGGACCCCGGCGGCGGCCAGATTTTCAAGAAGCATTACCGCCTGAGGGGCTCCCAGAGCCGGCCCGGCCAGTACTCCGGAGGGAAGGGAATAGACCCGGGCGAGAAAAAGACGGCGAATTTTGCGGGGCCTTAAGGACCGGACCAGGGCACCGAGATCCGGCTCCGGCAGGATCAGGAATCCTCGCGGTCCACCGCGGAATCCGGGTTGAGGTCGCAGGATGGGACCTCCTCCGCACCCAGATATAGGGCCTCCCGGGCTCTTTCCAGTTCCTCCTCCGGGATCAGCTCCCGCGGCCATTCTCTTCCGCAGGTGAGACACCTCACCCGGGCCCGGGCTCACCGATCCACAAGTTCCGCCGGATGTCCACAGACCGGGCACCGTATCCTCATTCCTGGATCTTTACCTTACAAAAAGGACAGTATTTGTAGGGCCTGCGCCCGCCCTTTCGCACCACAAAGGGAGCCCCGCAAAAGGGGCAGGGCTCAGGGAGGGGTTCATCCCAGAGGACGAAGTCGCATTCCGGGGCCCGGGAGCAGGTATAATAGGTTTTACCCTTGCGAGAGCGACGTTTTACGATCTCCCCCTCGCAGCCCTCGCGCGGGCATGCGATTCCCGTTCCCACCGGGCGGGTATAGCGACACTCCGGATACCGGGCGCAGGCCAGGAATTCTCCGAAACGACCCCGGCGCAGGACCAGGTCTCCTCCGCATTCCGGACAGGAACCGTGAGAGGTCTCCTCTCGACGCACCAGCCGGATTTGTCCCTGGTCATCCCGTTCGTAATCTCCGGTGGCCCGGCACTCCGGATACCGGGAACAGGCCAGAAAGGGCCCGGCGCGCCCTACCCGAAGGAGCATCTCCGCCCCGCACTCCGGACACCTGACCTCCGCAGGGACCCCGACCTTGAGCGAGGCCATCTCCTTTTCCGCCAGGCTCAGGTCCCGCAGGAGATCCCGGTAAAACTCCCTCAATACCTCCTGGCGTGCGGCCTTCCCTTCCGCAATTTCGTCCAGGAAAGCCTCCATGCGGGCGGTGAATTCCGGATCGATCAGTTCGGGGAAGAAACGCGTGAGGAGCTCGTTGACCAGGATCCCCAGTTCAGTGGGCTGGAGCACACCCCCCTTGCTTTCCACATAGCCGCGTTCCCGGATGGTAGAGACGATCTGCGCATAGGTGGAGGGTCTTCCCACCCCCTTTTCCTCCAGGGTCCGGATCAGGGTGGCCTCGGTGTAGCGGGCCGGGGGTTTGGTGAAGTGCTGGGTGCCCTTAAGATCTTCCACTTCCAGAGAGTCTCCGGGACTTAAGGGTGGAAGGAGTTGATCGTCCTCCTCCACGGCATATACGGCAAGAAAACCCGGATGAAGGAGCCTTTTTCCCCGGGAAAGGAACTGGTAGGGTCCCAGTTCGAGGAGGGCCACCGTGGTCTCGTAGCGGGCCGGATTCATCTGGGAGGCCAGGAACCGTCGCCAGATAAGATCGTAAAGTCGCCATTCATCCGGTGGGAGGACGCCCTTTAAGGCCTCTGGAGGGAGATCGAACCGGGTGGGGCGAATGGCCTCATGGGCCTCCTGAGCCGTAGCCCGGGCGCGGTATCGGGGAGGTTTTTCCGGAAGAAAATCCGGACCGAAGGTCCGGGCTACGATTTCCCGGGCCGCGTGCACGGCCTCCGGGGCCAGTCTCACCGAATCGGTCCGCATATAGGTGATGAGCCCCACCGGCCCCTCCCCGGGAAGATCCACTCCCTCGTAAAGGCGCTGCGCCAGGAACATGGTCTTCTTGGCCGGAAAGCGAAACCGACGAAAGGCCTCCTGCTGAAGGGTGCTGGTGATGAAGGGAGGGGAGGGCTTACGCTGGGCCTCGCGACGACGCAGATCGGAGACCCGGAGTCTTTCCCGATCTAGGAGTTCCCGCAGCTCCCGGAGGATCCTTTCGGCCTCTTCCCGGGAGCCGATCCGGAGCTTTTGTCCCTCGCAGCGTTCCAGCCGGGCGGGAAGGGTTTCCCCGCCGGGGGTCCGGGCCAGGAT
>NZ_WFVX01000058.1:0-6496 GCF_015491435.1 Thermosulfurimonas sp. | reverse complement strand
CCAGAGCACCTATCTCGAGAGAGATCTCGCCGACCTTGCTCGTCTGCGGGACCTTGAACCCTTTCTCCTCTGCCACCGGTTAGCCGCCCTTCGGGCGGCC
The DNA here is from genome assembly GCF_015491435.1 of Thermosulfurimonas sp. Taxonomy (NCBI): domain Bacteria; kingdom Pseudomonadati; phylum Thermodesulfobacteriota; class Thermodesulfobacteria; order Thermodesulfobacteriales; family Thermodesulfobacteriaceae; genus Thermosulfurimonas; species Thermosulfurimonas sp. The sequence continues at coordinate 6,396 of NZ_WFVX01000058.1, read as the reverse complement.
CGTATCCTTTCCTACTCGGAACTTGCCCGGGACGCCGGTATCTCCGTGGCCACCGTGAGACGCTACCTGCGTTACCTGGAACTCTCCTATCAGATCCTATTCCTTCCGGCCTGGGCCGGAAATCCCGCGGTAAGGCTGATTAAAAGTCCCAAACTCATCTGGTTTGATGCCGGGCTCCAGAGGGTGCTTTCCGGACAACTTCAGGGACTAACCGGCGAACAGTACGAAAACGCCATCACCGCCCAGATCCTCACCACCCTGCGCTCCTTAGGCCTGCGTTTTTCGGCCTTCTATCTGCGCACGGCCGGCGGCCTGGAAGTGGATCTCCTTCTTGAGACTCCGGCCGGATTCGTGGCGGTAGAGATGAAGGCCCGGGAAAAGGTCTATCGGAAGGACGCCACCCCCATTGAACGCGGTCGTCGCCTCTTCGGGAATCGTCTCCGCCTGGGCCTGGTAATTTACCGGGGAGAGGAGATCTTCCCGCTCACCGAAAGCGTCTTTGCCCTTCCCGACTGGCTTCTTCTCGGATGGCCCGGCGGAGGTCAGACCGCCCTTTCGGGCTCTTAACCCTACTAAACGGGAACCTCCCTCCCAAAAAGTTGAACTTTTTGGGAATAGGATTACCCCTTGGTAAGGATGCTAAATCTTGAAAGTATAAGAGAGGAGAGGCTTTATCCGCGGGAATTGCTTTCAAAGCTCTACCCCGGAAGGCTACTCAAAATCCTCACCCCCAGGGCGGTGGCCAGGGGAAGGATGAGGTTATCGTCGGGGAAAGGCAGGGCCTCGATCAGGGTGAGGACTCCGGAAAGAAGAAGGATCTTTCCCCCGAAGGGAAGACCGAAGAAGAGGAACACGCAGAGGGAAAGAGCGAAAAAGACCAGGTGATGGAGAGGGCCCCGGCCGAAAAGCCCGGAAATTCCATCGCCGAGGGCAAGCACCCAGAGCCCGCAGAGGGCCGCTTTCAAGGGGAAAAGAAGAAAGGAAAGCCCCACCCCCCAGAGATAGTAGAAGGTCCCGGTGGGACGCCGAAACTCGCCTTCCCTTAAAAGGGAGGAAAGCCTTCCCGGAAGCCTAAGACATCCCGTAAGCCTCAGGGTCTCAAAGAGGGTGATTGCCAAAAGAAGCGAAAGGAAGAAAAGCCGCCGGTAGTCGCCAAGGACTAAGGCCAGGGGGTGGAAAAGGAGGCCGGAGAGGTGAAAGAGCTTGCGCGGAAGTTCCCTCAAGGGCCCTCGGAGAAGATCCGGGTGAAGTCGATCTCCGCCGGACAGGTAAGATCCTCGAAACGCATGCTTCCCCGGAAGAAATCCCCTTCCTTCACGTAGCGTCCCTCGGAAAGACGCCACACCTTGGCCAGCCTCTTTTCCGGATAAACCAGAACGTAGTAGCGCACCCCCTCCCGGGCGCAGATCTCAAACTTTACCGTCTCATCAAGCTTTCTCGTGTGCGGGGAGACCACCTCCAGCACCATCTCCGGGGTGCGAAGGAGGCGTTTCTGGTCCAGGTCCTCCTCGCAGACCACCACGAGATCCGGAACCAGCACCGTGTCCTCCGCCACCTCCCAGGCCACCCCCGGAAGGGCAAGACACCGGGTCTTCTCGCAGGCCTCAAACTGATCCATAAGCTCCCGGGTTAAGCGATAGACGAACCACTGGTGGCGCAGGGCCGGGGCCACCATGGCCACCGGCTGCCCGTAGATAAGCTCCCAGTCGCCCTCCCAGGTCTCCCAGTCGGAGACGGTGTAGCTTATCGGGACCCTTGCGGCTTCACCCATGGCCTCACTCCCATTCAATGGTCGCCGGAGGCTTGGAGGATATGTCATAGACCACCCGGTTTACCCCCTTAACCTCGTTAATGATGCGGTTTGAGAGCCGGGCGAGAAGCTCATAGGGAAGGCGCACCCAGTCCGCGGTCATGGCGTCCTGGCTTTCCACGCAGCGAATGGCCACCACGTGTTCATAGGTCCGGTAATCTCCCATGACCCCCACGGTCTTAACCGGGACCAGCACGGCAAAACTCTGCCACACCCGGTAGTACCAGCCGCTTGCAAGCATCTCCTCGGTGACGATGGCGTCGGCCTCGCGCAGGATCCGAAGCCTCTCCTCGGTGACCTCCCCCAGGATGCGGATGGCCAGCCCCGGCCCCGGAAAAGGCTGCCGCCAGACCACCTTTTTAGGAAGCCCGAGTTCCCGGGCGATCTCCCGCACCTCGTCCTTGAAAAGCTCCCGCAGGGGCTCGATGAGCTTAAGCTGCATCCTTTCCGGAAGCCCGCCCACGTTGTGATGGGTCTTGATGGTGGCCGAAGGGCCGCGGAAGGAAACGCTCTCGATCACATCCGGATAAAGGGTCCCCTGGGCCAGCCACTTGACCCCGCCGATCTTTCGGGCCTCCTCCTCAAAGACCTCGATGAAGGTGTGCCCGATGATACGCCGTTTCTCCTCCGGGTCCGTCACCCCGCGAAGTCTTTCCAGGAACCTCCGCGAGGCATCTACATAGCGCACCGAAAGCCCCAGGGATTCCATGAGGGAGAGCACCTCCTCGGGCTCCCCCTTGCGCAGAAGGCCGTTATTCACGAAGATGGGGACCAGCCGATCCCCTATGGCCCGGTGCACCAGAAGGGCGGTCACCGTGGAATCTATCCCTCCGGAAAGGGCGCAGACTACCTTTTCCTCCGGGGCCACGGTCTTGCGGATCTCGCGCACCGTGGTCTCGATGAAGGACTCCATGGTCCAGGTGGGACGGCAGCCGCAGATGCGAAAGACGAAGTTCGCAAGCACCTCGCGGCCGATCTCGGTGTGGGCCACCTCCGGGTGAAACTGGACCCCGAAGAGGGGCTTTTCTTTATGCCGCATGGCCGCATAGGGGGAGTTTTCGCTTTCGGCAAGGGGCACAAAGCCCGGGGGTAAGACCTCAATGCGGTCGCCGTGGCTCATCCAGACCCGAAAGCTCCGCGAAGGATCAAGGCCGGCGAAAAGGTCTTCTACCGAAAGCACCCGGAGTTCCGCCGGCCCGTATTCGCGTTTTACCGACCTCTCCACCCGTCCGCCGAGGAGATGGGCCATGAGCTGCATCCCGTAGCAGATCCCCAGCACCGGAACCCCCAGAGCAAAAAGCTCCACCGGGACCATGGGGGCCCCGGGGTCATAGACGCTGGCCGGCCCGCCGGAAAGGATGATCCCTTTGGGGCGAAAGGCCCGGATCTCCTCCAAGGAAACCGTACAGGGCCGGATCTCGCTATAGACCTTGAGTTCCCTTACCCTGCGGGCGATAAGCTGCGTGGTCTGGGAACCGAAATCCAGGACTAAGATGGCCTCTTCAGGACGCATGTTTTCTTTCCTCCCTGCGCATCTTCCGCAGCATGATGGTGGCCCCCACCAGGGCCAGGATCAGGGCCCCCACCAGGGCCATCTCCAGCATGTAAAGCTTCACCCGCTCCGGGGTCACCTCCCCGTGGGAGATCTCGAAGGCCAGGATGAGAAGCCTTCGCACCAGGGCGATGATGGCCACCATGATGAAGGGTTCCACGCACTGAAGATGATATTCCTCCCCGAAGACGATCTGCACGGTGTAAAGGATCTCCAGGAACATGAGGGCGATGAGGAAGCGATCGATGACCTTCAAGACCCCCAGGGCAAAGTCCTTGTAAGCAAAGGCCCGAAGGAGGGCGTGGAATCCGTCGTAGATCACCTCCAGGGTGGCCAGGATGATCCCGATGGCCACCAGGATGTAGAGGATGCGCTCCATGCGCAAAAAATTCTCCTGGAACCAGATGTCAAGCCCGGAACGGCGGGGAGGTTTTTTTCTGGGGCTCATCTTGCACCTTCCCTTTCATTTTGAAGGAGGTCCCTTCGGTTGTAAAGGGACATGGCCTTGGGAAGCCCCTCGCGGAGGATGGTCCGCATGGCCGCAACCGAAAGCTCAAGCACCTTCTCCACCACCGGTTCCTCCTCCGGACGGAAAGGGGAGAGCACATAGTCCGGAACGGAAATCCCGGAAGGCGGCCGCCCGATCCCCAGCTTAAGCCGGGGGATCTCTTCGGTCCCGAGCATGGCGAGCACCGAGGCCACCCCGCGGTGTCCTCCGCTTCCTCCCCGGGGGACAATCTTCATCCGCCCCAGGGGAAGATCGAGGTCGTCGTGGACGAGAAGCACCCTTTCCGGAGGGATCCGGTAATGTTCTGTCGCCCCGGCCACGGCCTTTCCGGAAAGATTCATGTAGGTGAGGGGAAGGAGCAAAACGGCCTCCTTCCCTTCGGCGATAAGGGCCTCTAAGGAGGGATTCTCCCTAAAGGTAAGCTTCAGCTCCTCGGCAAGGAGCGCCACCGCTCGCCAGCCGAGGTTGTGCCGGGTAAAGAAGTATTCGGGGCCGGGGTTCCCCAGCCCCGCGAAAAGCCACATCTTTACTCCGCGGCCTCGCCCTCCGTCTCCTCGGCGGCCTCCTCCTCGGCCTCCACGATGGTCACCACCGGGGCCCCCGGATCCTCGGCGAACTTCACCCCCTCGGGCGGGGTGAGGTCCCGCACATGAAGGGTATCCCCTACGTCAAGCTCCGAGACATCGATCTCAATGCGGTCCGGAATGCGGTCCGGAAGACAGGTTACGGTGAGCTCGTGCATGAGGATCTCCAGGATGCCGCCCTTTTCCACCCCTTTGGCCTTGCCCACCACCGCCACCGGCACGTCCACCTCCACCGGGCGATCCATGCGCACCTCGTAAAAGTCGGCGTGAATGATCTCGTCGGTTACCGGATGATACTGGAGCTCCTTGATGATGGCTATGCGCTGCTCGCTCTTTCCGTCCTCCTGGACGGTAAGGTTGAAGAGGATCTGCTCTCCGCGATGGCGGAGGAGGATCTTCTTGAGTTCATTAAGCCGCGCGGTAAGGGGAAGGGGATCGGTCTGCGGACCGTAAAGGATGGCCGGAATGAGTCCCTGCCGGCGCAGCTTTTTGGCTATTTCCTTTCCGGTCTTTTTTCTGACCTCCACGGTAAACGGTACCTGTATCATGCCTCAACCTCCTTCGGAATTAGACGAAAAGGGAGCTTACCGAATCGTCCGCATGTATGCGGCGTATGGCCTCCCCTAAGAGTCTGGCCACGGAAAGGACCTTGATCTTTTTAATCGCTTTTGCCTCCTCCCGCAAGGGGATGGTATCCGTGACCACCAGGGATTTTAGGGCCGATTTCTTGATGCGTTCCACCGCCGGGCCGGAGAGCACCGGGTGAGTGGCCATGCCGTGGACCTCCTTGGCCCCGCGCTCCTTGATGGCCTCGGCGGCCTTGCACATGGTCCCCGCGGTGTCCACCATGTCATCCAGAATGATGGCCACCTTGCCCTTCACCTCGCCCACCACGTGCATGACCTCACTCTGGTTGGGACCGGGCCGACGTTTATCCACGATGGCGATTCCGGCATCCAGCCTTTTGGCATAGGCCCGGGCCCGCTCCACCCCGCCGGCATCCGGCGACACGATCACCAGTTCCTCGTCCCGGAAGGTCTCCCGCAGGTATTCCAGAAGCACCGGAGCGGCGAAGAGATGATCCACCGGAATGTCGAAGAACCCCTGGATCTGACCGGCGTGAAGATCCATGGTGAGCACCCTCCGGGCCCCGGCCACGGTGATGAGGTTGGCCACCAGCTTGGCCGAAATAGGGGTGCGCGGGGCGGTCTTGCGATCCTGACGGGCATAGCCGTAGTAAGGGATCACCGCGGTGATGCGCCGGGCCGAGGCCCGCCGCAGGGCGTCAACCATAATGAGAAGCTCCATAAGGTGTTCGTTCACCGGGGTGCAGGTGGGCTGCACCACGAAGACATCCGCCCCCCGGACATTTTCCTTGATCTCCACGAAGATCTCCCCGTCGCTGAAACGCTTGATCTCCATGTGTCCCATGGGGACGGCCAGATACTCGCAGATCTTACGGGCCAGTTCCGGGTTGGCCGTGCCGCTGAAGATCTTCAGGTGATTGATGAACATGGGGTTCCCTCCTTGTAATTGGTCACCACATAAAAAGCATAAGCCGGAAACCGGGTAACCAGCCCGGCCTCCGCCCGGCGGGCGGCTTCCTCCTCGGCGAAGACCCCGAAAAGCGCCGAGCCGCTTCCGGAAAGGCCGCAGGCCTTAGCCCCGGCGGAAAGAAGCGCCCTCTCCAGCTCGTAAAGTTCCGGATACCGCTCAAACACCACGGCCCGAAAGTCGTTCTCAAGCACCCCTTCAAAATTTAAAGCCCCTTCCGGGGCTTTCGGCCCATAATTAAGCGGGGTTTTCTCTTTTGTCAATCTCAGATTTTGATAGGCCCAGCGCGTGGAGACCCGAAAAGGGGGAACCACCACCAGATACCAGGCCGGGGTCTCAGGGAAGGGAGAAAGTTCGTCCCCTATCCCCCGGGCGAAAGCCGTGGCAT
>NZ_WFVX01000057.1:0-2379 GCF_015491435.1 Thermosulfurimonas sp. | reverse complement strand
CCCGGAAGACTGTGCACCAGAACCTTTTTGCGTCCGTGGTCCGGAATCCTCATTTTGGAGATTTCTTCCGTCGGGGCCGGGTACTCAAAAGGACATAGGTAGCCCCCGGGCCCCCGTCACAGGGCCGCGCGCTGGCATAAGCCAAAACATGACGTCGATAGGGCCCCCGTTCCAGCCAGAACCTCACCCTCTCCTTTAACACCGGTTTGCCCGGGGAGGAAAGCCCCCGCCCGTGAATAATGAGCACACAGCGATCCCCGCGGAAGATACACTCCCGAAAGAACTCCCGCAGGGCCTCCTCCGCCTCCACCACGGTGAGGCCGTGGAGATCCAGGACCCGGCTGTAGGCAATCCGCCCCTCCCGCAACCTTCGCATAAGCTCCGCCGTCACCCCCGGAGCCCGGCCCTCCATGTATTCCGGGGTCTGCCAGACCCTGACCCGCAGGGGCTCCGGAGGCCAGTTTCGCTCTTCCCCCGGCGGACGGATCGAGCGGGGGACCGGCCTCCAGAAGAACTTCTCCCTGTCGCGCAGGGGGCGCACCTTCCGGAAAAACTCCTCCGGATCCTCCTCACACAGAGGTCGCTCCGGCCCGGGAGGCAGGGTCTCCCGGGCTATCTTCTCCCGCAGGATCTCAAAGGGCCGAAACCCCATCTCCCTCCCCAGCAAACCTCCCGCCTTCCAAGCCCCTACCCCGGGGCTCCTTCAAACCTTACCCCTCCTCCAAACGGATCAGCTCATACCTGCGGGTCCCCAGGCCGATCTCCTCCGCGTGTTCCAGGGTAACCTCCCAGGGGATCCCGGGATAGAGCTTCCGGAACTTGTCCTCCCCGGGAACAGCCCCCTCGGCCCGGGAACCCGGTAGCCCGGATTCCCGATTGACGAGATCCACACTGGCCTGATCTATGGCCACCGGGTCCTCCGAGGCCAGGATACCCACATCGCGCACCAGAGGATAGTCGTTAAAGGGGTAACAGTCGCAGGCCGGGGACACCCGGAGAATAAAATTGAGAAACACCGTTCGCCCCCGCTTGGGCCGAAGCACCGCCGCCGCGTATTCGGCCATCTTGCGCATGAAAAGCTCGGCCTTTTCGTTCCACTGGACCTTGATGGCCTCCTGCGGACAGACCGCGATACATTCCCCGCAACCGATACAGCGTTTCTCGTTGATCCGGTATCGGGGTTTCTTCGTTCCCTGCGCCGGTTCCGGGGCTCCCACCGGACAGAACTCCGCACAGGTTCCGCAGGCCACACAGCGTTTCTTGTCTATCTTCGGGGCCACGGTGGAATGTTGTTCCAGCTTTCCCTTGCGGGCCGCACACCCCATCCCCACATTCTTGATGGCTCCCCCGAAACCGGAAAGCTCGTGCCCCTTGAAATGGGTGAGCACCACCAGACCATCCGCCCGGGCCACCTCCTTGGCCACATAAAACTCGCGGAGCACCGGAAGCTCCAGTTCCACCCGCTCGTAGGAATTACCCCGCAGCCCGTCGGCGATTATGAGAGGCGCCCCCACCACCGCAAAATCAAAACCGTTGCGAATGGCCGTCTCCAGATGGACCACCGCATCCGAACGACTGCCCCGGTAAAGGGTATTGGTGTCGGTAAGAAAGGGCTTGACCCCCAGGCCCCGCAGGTGATCCACCACCCTCCTTACCCACTGAGGACGGAGATAGGCCAGGTTCCCGGCCTCTCCGAAATGGAGCTTTATCCCCACCAGCGCTCCCCTGCGAAACCGATCCCCCAGCCTCAGAGCCGCAAGAAGGGCCTCTACCTTGTCCAGAAGGGAGGTCTTTTTCTTTAAATGAAGATCCACAAAATAAACAGGACTTGCCATCCCCTTCACCTTAATCTTTAATTAAAGCCATGGAAGCGGAGGATCGCAAGCTTTTAACCCTGGTCCAAAAGGAATTTCCCCTGGTGCCCCGTCCCTACGCGCTTCTGGGGGAGAACCTGGGGCTTTCCGAGGAGGAGGTCCTGGCCCGTCTGACCAGGTTGACCCGGGAGGGCATCCTCCGCCAGATAGGGGCCATCTTCAACCCCGGGGCCCTGGGCTACCGAACCACTCTGGTGGCCTTTGCCGTGCCGGAGGCCCTCCGGGAGGAGGCCGCCCGCATCATCAATCAGCACCCCGGGGTAAGCCACAATTACCTGCGGGATCATCGCTTCAATTTCTGGTTCACCCTGGCCGTACCCCCGGGGAAAGATCTGGAGGAGGAGGTAAGAGACCTGGCCCGCCGAGCCTCGGCCGAGGACTATCTTCTCCTGCCCATCAAAAGGGTCTTCCGGATCGCGGTTATCTTCGACCTGGAGGAGGGACAGACCGGGGACGGAAACTTTACCTATGCCGGAACCACCCAGAACCCCGATCCCCGCACCGT
>NZ_WFVX01000056.1:0-6584 GCF_015491435.1 Thermosulfurimonas sp. | reverse complement strand
TTGCCGCACCGGGAAGAGGAACTCCAGAAGGTCCCGAAGACGCAAAAGACCGGAGAGGGCCCCGAACTCGTCTATCACCAGGGCCACGGAGGCATTGCGCTCCCGAAAACCACGCAGGGCCTCCCGAAGCTTGAGACTTTCCGGGATCACATAGACCGGGCGAACGAGCTCACGCAGGGAAAAATCCTCCCCCACCCGGCGGACCAGATCCCGGAGGGAGACAACCCCCAAGAAATTGTCCAGTTCGCCCTCGTAGATGGGGTAATAGTCGTGGGGAGCCGAGGCCACCCGGCGCCAGAGCTCCCCGGCCGAGAGGTCCACCGGGAACCCGACCAATTCCCGCCGGGGAATCATGATCTCCCGCACGGCCACACGACGCAGACGCAAAACCGAAAGGAGGATCTCCCTTTCCTCCGGACTCAGGAGCCCCTCCCGTTCGGCCTCCTCCACCAGCTGGCCTATCTCCTCGGTGAACTCCTGAAGGTGTTCCTCCGGAGTCTTCTGAAAAAGGGCCTTGAGAACCTCAAACCATGACGGAGCCTCGGGCATAGTTCTAACTTACCGAGGCTTAAGGAATCAAGTCAAGGCGGGGCCGCGGCCCCGCCCTGTAAATCAGTATCCCTCGCCGTAGGCCACCTCTTCGCGGGTGAGGCGATAGGAAAAAGTGCGATAGGTCCAGAAGGTGTAAAGAAGCACAATGGGCACGAAGATGAAGGCCACCACGGTCATAATCTTAAGGGTAAGGGGACTGGAGGAACTGTTGTAGATGGTAAGGGACCAGGCCGGATTGAGACGCGAGGGGAAGAGGTTGGGAAAGAGCCCGGCCATGCCCCAGGCGGTAAACCCCAGGATGGTGGCTCCGGAGGAAAGGAAGGCTGCCAGGGCCCGACCCTGATGGAGAAAATAGGGCACCAGAAGAAGGGCTCCCAGGGCCAGGAGAGGAAAGATGAGAAGGATCGGGGCCCGGAGATAGTTGTGCCAGAGAGGAGTGAGTTTGAGGGAGAAGAGCCAGAAGGCTACCACCACCACGGCCTCAAAGACCCAGAGGATCCGGGCATCGCGGAGGAGACGTTCCCGAAGCTCACCGTTTACCCGATAGACCAGCCAGGTGGCCCCGTGTACGGAAAAGGCCAGAACGAAAAGCAGGCCGGCCAGGAGGGCATAGGGATGAAGCAGCGTGAAAAAGGAACCCAGGAAATGCCCCTCCCGATCCAGGGGAAGCCCCAGAAAGATATTGCCAAAGGCCACCCCCAGGATAAACGTGGAAACCAGGGAACCGATCCAGAAGAGAAAATCCCAGAAGCGACGCCAGCCGGGATCCTGGACCTTGCCCCGGAACTCAATGGCCACACCCCGGATGATGAGTCCGAAGAGCAGGAGATAGAGTGCGGTATAGAGGCCGCTGAACATCACCGCATAGGTCTTGGGGAAGGCGGCGAAGGTGGCCCCACCGGCGGTAATGAGCCAGACCTCGTTACCGTCCCAGAAAGGACCGATGGCCTGATAAACCGCACGCCGTTCGATCTCGTTGCGGGTGACACAGGGAAGAAGGATACCGGCCCCCAGATCGAACCCATCCAGGACAAAATAGCCCGCCCACAGCACCCCCCAGAGAATAAACCAGATTATCTGAAAGATATTGTGTTCCATGACTCAACCCTCCTTACTTTAAATTTCTAGGCTCTTACCGGCTCGGGGCCTTTACGGGCATAATGGGCCAGCAACCAGAAATCGATCACCCCCAGCACGGTGTAAAAGATCACGAAGGCCACCAGGGTGGCCGTAACCTGGGCCGGAGAGAGATGAGAAACGGCCTGAGCGGTCTTCATGACCCCGTAAACGATCCAGGGTTGACGCCCCACCTCGGCCACCATCCAGCCGGCCTCGATGGCCAGATAAGGAAGGGGTATGGTCCAGATCAGGGCCCGCAAAAGCCAGGGGGAAGCCAGGGGGTCTTTCCGGTGTTTGAAAGCCCAAAGGCTGGCCAGGACGAACCAGATCCCCAGAAAAACCATGATCCGAAAGCTCCAGAAGGTAAAGGATACCGGAGGACGATCCTGAGGCGGGAAGGCCTTGAGGCCTTTCACCTCGGCCTGGGTGGAATGGAAGGCCAGGAGACTCAGGACCTTGGGAATCTTGATTTCCACGATATTACGCTCGTTTTGCGGGTCGGGAAGGGCAAAAAGGGTCCAGGAAGCACCGCGCTGGGTCTCCCACAGGGCCTCCATGGCCGCAAGCTTGGCGGGCTGGGTATGCGCCACCTCGGTGCCATGGAGATGCCCCTCCACAAAGACAAACAGGGCGAAGATTACCGTCCATACCGCGGCCACCCGGAAACTTTTGCGGAAGAATTCCACCTCGTTCTTCCGGAGCAGATGCCAGGCCGAAACCCCGAGCACAAAGAAACCCGAAAGAATATAGGCCGCCGGAACGGTGTGCAGGAATTCCAGCCAGGCAAACTTATTCAAGACCACGGCCGCAAAACTCTGCAGTTCGGCCCGCCCGTGCCGGAGAACATAACCCACGGGATGCTGCATCCAGCCATTGGCCATGAGGATCCAGAAGGCGGAAATATTGGAAGCCAGAGCCACCAGCCAGATGGCCACACAGTGAAGCTTGGGAGAAAGCCGGTTCCAGCCGAAGGCCCACACCGCCACAAAGGTGGACTCCAGAAAAAAGGCCAGCGTGGCCTCGATGGCCAGAAGAGACCCGAAGATGTCTCCTACGTATTCGGAATAATACCGCCAGTTGGTCCCGAACTGGAATTCCAGAGTGATGCCTGTAACCACCCCCAGGGCGAAATTGATGAGAAAAAGCCTTCCCCAGAACTTAGCCGCCCGGCGATAGTCTTCATCGCCGGTCTTTACATACAGGGTCTCCAGAATGGCGGTGAGAACCGAAAGCCCCAGGGTGAGAGGAACAAAAAGGAAATGAAAGGATGCCGCTACGGCGAATTGCAATCTCGAGGCCCATAACACATCCATCTTCAACCTCCTTTTCGGAAATTGACCAGATACATTAAATAGATAAAGAATTTAACTATTTTGAGAGCCGAATTTTCATTTCATGGTTATCACCCCCCTTAATCAGGAATGATGAGCCTTTTTCCGACGTTTGTCAACCAGACAGATCTCCTCCCGGACCAGCTCGGCAAAGGTGGTCTGCTGGAGCTTGTTCCGCACCATCTCCACCAGTTCCTTCCACTTCAGGTGCACGGGACACAGGGGCTGACGCTTACAGTTGCGGGGATCCAGCACGCAGGGACTGAGGAAGAGCTCCCCGGTCATGGCCTCCACCACCTGGAGGAGAGTGAGTTCCTCGGGAGGGATGCGCAGTCGGTAGCCCCCCTTCCGGCCCCGGATGATGTCTATGATCCCGGCCCGAGCCAGATCCTGCGCAATCTTGGCCAGAAAGGGTTCGGGAATGTCCATGGCCCGGGCAATCTTCCAGCGCGGCACCACCTGCCGCGGATACTTGGCCAGATATAACACACACCTGATACCGTAATCCTCGGCCTGCGTGATCTTCATGACCTCAACCCTCAAAAATTTTTGGAGTATGTTACTCTAATTAAATATTTTTGTCAAGGAGACCAAGGAAGGCGCGATTCGGGCTTGCCCGGTGGGTGGGAGGGGGGTAGAATTGCAAAATTGTAAATTTTATGGGAGAAACGGTGTGAGGGGGATGACCCAGCATAGCCTTGAGGAAATAACCTGTCTCTACGAAATTGCCAGCACCCTGGCCAGCACCCTGGAGCTGCGCGAGGCCCTGGAGAAGACGCTGGGAGTGCTTTCGGAACGTTTCGCCCTCAAACGGGGCACCATCACCATCTTCAACCCCCGCACCGGCGAGATCCAGATCGAGGTAGCCCACGGTCTCTCCGAGGAGGCCCGACGGCGGGGACGCTACCGTCCCGGGGAGGGGATCACCGGAGAGGTGGTGGCCACCGGCCAGCCCATCATCGTCCCGCAGATCAGTGAGGACCCCCGTTTCCTCAATCGGACCCGGAGCCGGCGGGAGGAGGAAAAACGCAAGCTCTCCTTCATCTGCGTGCCCATAAAGAGCGGGGGGCAGGTGCTGGGGACCCTTTCCGTGGATCGACCCGCCGCCGACGCCGTGGAACTGGCCCAGAACCTGCAATTCCTCACCATCGTGGCCGGGCTCCTGGCCCAGACCGTGGCCAAGCTTCAGGCCCTGGAGGAGGAACGGGCCCGGCTGCTGGAGGAAAATCTGAGACTCAAACAGGAACTCAAAGGACATTATCAGCTGGAAAACTTCATCGCCACCTCCTCCCGGATGCAGGAGGTCCTGGAAATGATCAATCGCGTGGCCGGCAGCCCGGCCACCGTGCTCCTGAGAGGAGAATCCGGGACCGGAAAAACCCTCATCGCCAGACTTATCCACTACAATAGCCCCCGGGCCGAAGGGCCCTTTGTAACCGTGCCCTGCACCGCCATCCCCGAAACCCTGCTCGAGAGCGAACTCTTCGGCTACGAGCGAGGGGCCTTCACCGGGGCCCAGGCCCGCAAGATCGGGCTCATGGAAAAGGCCCACGGAGGAACCCTCTTCCTGGACGAAATCGGAGATCTACCCCTGCCCATCCAGGCCAAACTCCTTCATGCCCTTCAGGAAAAGGAATTCTATCGCCTGGGGGGCACCGAACCCGTAAAAGTGGATGTACGGATCATCGCCGCCACCAACCGCAATCTGGAAAACCTGGTGGAAAAAGGGCTCTTCCGGGAGGACCTCTACTACCGACTTTCGGTATTTCCCATCTATATCCCTCCCCTGCGGGAACGGCCTACGGATATCATCCCGCTTGCGGAATATTTCCTGGATAAATATTGTCAGCGCTATCAAAAAAAGATCAAACGACTATCCTCGCCGGCCATAGATCTCCTCATGCAATACCACTGGCCCGGGAACGTCCGGGAACTGGAAAACGCCATGGAGCGAGCCGTGCTCATCTGCGATGAAGAGGTAATCCGGAGCTATCACCTCCCTCCCAGCCTGCAAACCGCCCGGAGCTCGGATACCCCTTCCCGCTTAACCCTTCCGGAGGCGGTCAAAAAGGTGGAAAAGGAACTCATCGTCGAGGCCCTGAAGGAGACCCGCGGCAACCAGAGCAAGGCCGCAAGATTGCTGGGAACCACCCTGCGCGTTCTGAACTACAAGATCCGCAAGTACGGCATCGATCCCAAACTCTTCCGTCCTCTATCCAAAAGATCCTCCCATGCCTAAACAGCTAGAACTCTTCCCCGGATACGCTCCACCCGAGCCCCGCATCGTGCCCCGTTCCGAACATCCTATCTCCCGACGCATGATCTCCCGCGAGGCCCTCAAGGTCCTCTATCGTCTGCACGATGCGGGTTATCTGGCCTATCTGGTGGGAGGAAGCGTACGGGACCTCCTGCTGGGGCTCACCCCCAAGGACTTCGATGTGGGCACCGATGCCCGTCCGGAGGAAATCCGGAGACTCTTCCGGGCCAGTCGGATCATCGGACGCCGTTTTCGCCTGGTTCATGTGTATTTCCGGGGAGGAAAATTCGTAGAGGTGGTAACCTTCCGGGGCCCGGAGGACCTGGAGGAAGAGGAGGAAGAGGTCTATGGGACCCCTCAGCAGGACGCCTTTCGTCGGGATCTCACCATCAACGCCCTGTTTTACAACATAGCCGATTTCACCATCGTGGATTATGTGGGAGGGCTGGAAGATCTGCGCCGGGGAATAATCCGGATCATCGGGGACCCGGATATCCGCTTCACCCGGGACCCGGTGCGGATGCTGCGGGCGATAAGACACGCCGCCCGGGCCGGCTTTGAAATAGAGCCCCGTACCTGGGAGGGGATCCTGAAACATCGGGAAAAGATCCGCCTCTGTTCCCCCTATCGCCTGCGGGACGAGTGGCTCAAGGACGTAACCGGAGGATGGTCCGAACCCTGGCTCTCCCTGATGTTCAAGAGCGGCTTGTTCCGGGAAATCTTTCCCTCTTATCACCGCACCCTGGTCGCCTTTCCCCCGACCCAGAAGTTCCTCTCCCGGCTCCTTTCCGTTTCGGATCGTCTCCTATCCGAGGGACAGCTCTCCCAGGCCGAAGCCCTGACCCTCTTTCTCTACCCCTACCTTCTGGCCCACGGGTTCGGGAAACCGCCCTCCCGACCCGAACGCCCCACGCGGGAGGTGGAAAAGAGACTCCTGGAGATCCTGGGGTCCTACCGCTTCTGCCGGGAACTCTTCGAGGAAACCCTGCTCCTCCTCTCCTCGCTCCTTTATTATCGCTATTTCGTGTTGAAGGGAAAAACCCCTCCCAGGAAACTCACCCGCAAGAGCTATTTTCCTCTTCTGCTGCGGCTCTCCGAGATCATCTTCCCCAGGGAAAAAGAATTCTTTAACCTGGAGGTAAGTCTTCCCAAGAAAAAGAAAAAACGAAAGAGGCGCGGCCATGCCTGAGTATCGAAGCTCCCTGGGGTTTACCTTCCTGGAGGGAACCAAACTTTCCCGCAGGGACCTTTTCCGGGCCCGGGAGGAGATCTCCCCCACCTCTTATTTCAAGACCTATCCCCGGGCCCGGCGCATCCCCCTACCC
>NZ_WFVX01000055.1:0-2514 GCF_015491435.1 Thermosulfurimonas sp. | reverse complement strand
ACCGGGTCTTGCGCGATCTAAGGGATATTCCCTCGGTGGAAGAAAAACTGGAACGACTTTACCGCTATTACACCCCGGTGCTGGAACGGGTCTATCACGACGATTATCCCAAACGCGAACGGGACCTGGAGAGCCTGCTCACCCTTTCCCATAAGTACCGGGATCTGTCCGAGTTTCTGGCGGATCTGGCCTTAGAGCCCCCGGAATCCTCGGTGGCGGACCTGGAACCGGAAAACGAGACCGAGGACCATCTGGTGCTCTCCACCATCCATTCCGCCAAAGGGCTGGAATGGCACACCGTGTTCGTGATCGCGCTTTCCGAGGGGAGGTTTCCCTCGGCCTATGCCGTTTCCTCGGAAGAGGAACTGGAGGAGGAAAGAAGACTCTTTTATGTAGCGGTTACCCGGGCCCGGGAAAACCTCTATCTCACCCATCCGGTAACCGGATACGTGCCGGGCGAGGGGCGGGTAATCCTCAAACCCTCCCGTTTTCTGGAGGAACTGCCCTCTCATCTTTACGAGATCTATCGGGAACCCCGGGAAGAAGCCTCCGACGAGGAGGTGCCGGAGGGGGCCTTTCGTCCGGGGGATGTGGTCTGGCATCCGCGTTTCGGAGAGGGAGAGATTCGCGATGTCCTGAGTCAGGACAAGGTTAGAGTCTATTTTCTGGGGCACGGGGAAAAGACCCTGCACCTTAAATTTGCTCGACTGGAAAGGATTTGAGGTTGTCCACGGAAAGGATTCTGCAGGTAAAGGGTCTTCGTTACCGGTATCCGGAGGGACAGGAGGCCCTGAGAGGGGTGGATCTTGAGATCCTGGAGGGGGAAACCCTGGTCATCGTAGGGCCCAACGGGGCCGGAAAATCCACCCTTCTCCTCTGTATGGCCGGTCTCTATCCCGCCGAGGGCACGGTGCTTTACCGGGGAGAACCCCTGAGGGGATTGCGGGATCCCCGGCGCCTGGAAATAGGTTTTCTCTTTCAGAACCCGGACGATCAACTCTTTTCCCTTACCGTCTTTGAGGATGTGGCCTTCGGACCCCGGCAGATGGGTCTTCCCGAGGAGGAGGTGGCCCGTCGGGTCCGGGAGGCCCTGGAACGGGTAGGGCTTTCCGGGTTTGAAGACCGAAGCCCGCATCATCTGAGTTTCGGAGAAAAGCGCCGGGTGGCCCTGGCCACCGTGCTTTCCATGCAACCCCGGGTGCTCCTTCTGGATGAACCCACCAGTAACCTGGACCCGCGTTCCCGCCGACGTTTTGTGGAGCTGATGCGAGACCTCGGTCAGACCAAGATCCTGGCCACGCACGATCTGGAGGCTGCCTATGAGGTGGCCGACCGGGTGATCCTCTTTTATCAGGGACGGGTGGTGTATCAGGGTCCGCCCGAAGAGGTCCTCTTTGATCGGGACCTTCTGGAACGCTACGGTCTGGAACTTCCCTTTTTCGTTCAATTCCTTCAGGAGACGGGAAATGCCCGAAAAGATCCTCCTTCCCGCCTATCTCCGTGAGACCCTTTACCGCAAAAACATTCAGGTACGGGGTATCCGGGAACTACCCCAGGACCTGCGCGACGAGATCTTGAGCGGCAGAAAGACCGTGCTGGTCTTCTCTTCGGGCAAGGTCTTTCCGGCTCAGGTGATCAAGGCCGTGGATAAGGCCGCGCTCATCCGTTTCACCGGACCGGTACCCCCGGTAAAACCTCCCGAGAATATCCTGCTGGTGGTGTCCTCTCCCACCACCCGTTACGTGTTCCAGGCCCTGGTGCGCGCCGTGGAAAAGGGGATCTTTCAGGTCCAGTTCCTGGAGCCCCGGGTGGAGGAACGCCTGGTTCCTCCGGGGGAGAGAGCGGTCTTTTTCACCCCCCTTACCCTTTCCCTTTTTGAGCCCCTCCTTTCCGGAAGATATTTTCTCCTGCGCGATACCAACCTCTCTCCGGAAGGGGTTAGGGACCTGGAGCAGGGTTATGTCTATGACCTCATCATTGACGATACGGACAACGTGGTGGATGAATTCGAGAGACTCATGTCCTCTCCGGGGAAGATCTTTACCCTGAGGGACATTTCGCGGGGCGGGGCCTGTATCTATATGAATCGGGTCTTCTCCCCGGAGAAAGAGGCCTTTCCCCTTTATCTGCGGGGCACCCTGGAGGGCCGGGGCCGGACCTTCAATTTCGGTCTGCTGGGGATTACCCGGAGGGTGCGCATCGAAGGAAACCGCACCTATTTCCATATCATGTGGGTACAGCGGCTGCGCCCTTTCGTTTTCGAATTTATGCTAGGACTCTTTTCCGAAACTCCTCCCAGCCCAGACGCTCGATGATGGCCCCCAGTCTCTCTCCGCGCCGATTCTCTTCCCGATAGATGCGGAGCACCCTCTCCAGGATCCGGAGCACTTCCTCCTCCCGGGCCAGGGGCAATATCTCGGTGGCCAGGCGGGGGCGGCGTCCCAGTTTTCCCCCCACCAGGATGCGATAGCCCCGTTCCCCCTCCCGTAGGGCCCCGGTGGGACAGATCCGGGT